>DASXOU010000054.1:0-10515 GCA_036494045.1 Polyangia bacterium
CGGCTGGGCCACGCGCGGCGGCGGCGGTGCCGACGAGATCGGCGCCGCGATCGGCTGCGCGCGCGGCATCCCCGCCGGCGGCGTCGGCGTCACCGCCGGCGCCTGGTTCTGCGGGATCGCCGCCATCGTCGACGCCACGCCCATCGTGCTCGCGCCCATCGGCTGCGCTTGCGGCGCCGGCACGTTCGACGGGCTCCCGCCCGGCGCCGTGATCGGCTGCGCCGGCTGGTTGCGCACCGACGCCGGTGCTGCGCCCGGCGCCGACGGCGACAAGCGCTGCCCGCAGTGCTGGCAGAACGCGAAGCCGACCGGCGTGCCTTTTCCGCACGCCGGGCAGATCGCCTTGGCCGCCTGCGCCGCCGGCGACGCCGCCGCTGCCGGAGCCGGCGCCACCGGCTGCTCGGTCGCCGCCACCGTCGCGGCGTTCCCGAGCGGCGCGGCGGCCGGCTTGGCCATGAGCGAAGTGCCGCACATCTTGCAGAAGTTCATGCCTGCGGGGTTGACCGTCCCACACGCGCTGCACGTCGTGCCGCCCGCCGCCGGCTTTGGCGCCGGCGCCGCTTCGAGCCGATGGCCGCAATCCTGGCAGAACAGCGACCCTTCTCGATTTACTTTCCCACAGTGCGAGCAACGTGGCATCGCGCTCGTGACCTCGCGAGTCAAAAGAGATTCGGTTTTAGGCCCCTTTACGCCGCCCCCGGCGTGGGCTAAACAACGGAGCCGCTTCTTCCCAGATCATGAGGATACCAAGCCCAAGAATCCGCATCAAGCCGACGGCTCTCCTATTAATACTGTTGGCCGGCTGTGCCCCCGCCATCGTGCAGGCCTCTTTTCCGGCGCGCCCCGATACGGTCGAGCCCGGAGATCTCCTCGGCCAGTTCGACGGCCGCGTGCTCGACGCCTCGAGCGGCAAGCCGATCGCCGGCGCCGTCGTGCAAGCGTCGTGGGCCTTCGAGATGGGCCGCGGCCTGACCGCGCCCGCCGGCGGCGCCGTCACCACCGCCGCCACTGACAACGACGGCCACTACCTGATCGAGCGCCTCGACGAGACGCCGTCGGCGCGCACGCGCATCATCGGCGTCACGCTGGTCGTCTATCAGCGCGGCTACGTCGCCTATCGCTCCGATCGCGTGTTCGACAACGCCGTCGGCGGCGCCCGCGCGCGCACCGATTTCGCGCAGCACAACAACGAGGTCAAGCTCGAGCGCTGGACGAGCGCGCTGTCGCACGTCAAGCACCTGCGCTTCGTCGGCGGCTCGGGCCTGCTCAAGAAAGCCGCCGGCAACGAGGTCATCGAAGCCAGCCTCGAGCTCACCGCCGGCCCGGCCAAGAGCGAAGCGACGCCGGAGAGCGCGACCGCGCCGCCGCTCGACGCCAGCGTGCTCTTGTCGGTCGACGAGCTGCGCGCGGTCACCGGCTACGCCGGCGACTTCGCCACCGAGCGGCTCGGCGATCTGCCGACGACGGCGAGCTACGACAGCCGCCACTTCAAGGCGGTCGGCAAGGGCGAGACGTTCGACGCCGCGCTGCGCGTGTGGAAGCTCGGGCCCGAAGCAGCCGAGGCGCGCTACGCCAAGCTGCTCGCCGAGGTGCCGCACGCCGAGAAGAAGGACGAGATGGGCGATCACTCGCTGCGCGGCTTCGACGGACGCATCGTCGCGGTGGCGGCGATCGATCAAGCGCACGGCGTGGTCATCGAGCTCACCTGCGGGCTCGATCAATGCCGCGACGCGGATCAGGCGGCGGGGATCTTGAAGCGCGTGATGGCGCGCGCCGATCGTCTCGCCAAACCGGCGCCGTCGACGACGACGCCGACGACGCCGCCCGAAGAGCAGCCCAAGAAGCCCGAAGAGCCGCCCAAGCCGGAAGAGCCGCCGTCGGACAATCCGTTCCAGCTCAAGCCCCCGGAGCTCAAGCGATGAAGCGCGTCCTGGTGCTGTCGATCGCGCTCGCCGCCGCCGTTCCGGCGCACGCCTATCACGCCGCCACGCACGCGGGCCTGACCGAGCGCGCCGCCTTCGCCTCGTCGCTGCACGCGCGCCTGATGCAGCGCTTCGGCCGCGCGCTCGGCCTCTACGAGCCGCTCGCGCTCGACGGCAATGCGCGCGATCCGGCGCGCCGCGAGCTCATGCGCCGCATCGCGCAGCTCGATCCCGAGAGCGGCTATGAGCCCGAGCGCGGCCGGCTGAGCGCGCTCGGCTGGCTCGTCGCCGGCGCCGGCATCGAAGGCGTCCCCGCCGCGCGCACGCGCAACCACTTCTACGATCCGTCGCGCGGCCGCGGCCTCGACGAGGTCGACGGCGAGGCGCTGCGCACGCGCCTCGGCGCCGCCGCCACCGGCGTCGGCAGCGTGCGCGGCGTGTTCACCGGTACCACCTTCGACGGCTCGGGCATGGCGTCGATCGATTGGCTGCGCTCGGCCGACAACGACTGGGGCCTGCCCCGCTTCTTCGACGAGCTCGAGCGCTCCGCCGCCGCGGGCACGCCCGCCGAGCGCGACGGCGCGTTGGCGCGCGCGCTGGTGGCCGCCGGATCGATCCTGCACGTCCTCGAGGCCGCCGGCGATCCGACCTTCGTGCGCGACGATTATCGCGTCGCCCTCGAAGCCGACGCCGGACCCTACGAGCGCTTCGTCGTCGCCGAATACGGCCGCGTCGGCGTGCCCGACCTCGGCGGGCCGCCCGTGGTCAAGCCAACGCTGAACGCGCTCCTTCACGACGGCGACGGCTCGGGCCTCGCCGATCGCACGCAGGCGCGCTTCTTCACGCCGGGCACGCTGCCCGACTCCGGACGCTACACGCGCCCGCAGACGACGCCCGGCGAGGCGCCCTTCGGTTACGCCGCCGGCGCCGTGCCGCACCTCGTCCGTTACGAGCGCACGCCGAACGGGATCCGCTGGTCGCTCGACGAGCGCTGCTTCGCCGACTACGCGCGTGTGCTCCTGCCCGAGACCGCGCGCTACGCCGCCGGCGCGCTCGAGCTCCTCTTCCGCGGCCGCCTCGACGTCGCTACCGCCAACGGCTCGGCGACGGTCACCGTGCACGACCTCGCGCTCAAGAGCGGCACCGTCAGCGTCTACGCCGACGTCGGCAACGCGCCGCGGCGCCTGGTGCGCGCGCGCAAGCTGCTCGGGCCCGCCGCCGACGGCGAGACCATCGGCGACGTCGCGCTCCCGGCCGGCACGCGCCGCGTCGCCGCCGTCTTCCGCGGCGTCGACGCCGTCGGCGAGCCGCTCGTGATCGTCCAAGAGCAGCCGCTCAAGTAGTAACTAGATCGTCTTCAGCTTGGCGCGCACGCGCGCTTCTTTGACCAGCGGCTCGGCCTCGTCGGGCGCGAGCGCCGCCGCCAGCGTGGCGCGGTTGAGCGCGCCGTCGACGTCGCCGTCGGCGAGCCGCGCGCGCCCTTCGTCGAGCCAGCGCGCGACCGCGCCGCCATCGGCCACGCGCGCCGCCGCCGCGTGCGTCGCCTGCGCCGCTTCGTCGCCCGCTTCCTTGGCCGCGCGCGCCGCCTCCGCCGCGCGCTCGGCGCGCACCGCTGCCGCCGTCGTCGCCGCCGAGGCGCGCCCCCAGCTCGCCGCCGCCGCCGCGAGCCGTCCCGACCGTCGCTGCAACGCGCCGAGCAGCGCCCACGCCTCGGCGGCGCCCTCGTCGAGCGCCACCGCGCGCGCCAACGCCGCCTCCGCCGCCGCGTCGTCCCCGTCGCCGAACGCGTGCTCCGCGGCTTCGAGCTGCCACCCCGCCGCGTCGGGATCGATCTTCAGCGCCGCGCGCGTCTGCTTGTCGCGGGCGCGCTCGTCGATCCCCTCCTCGTCGAAGACGTCCTTGAATTCGCCGTCGCGCTCGACGAGCAGCCCCTCGCGCGCCATCACCGCCGTCAGGAACTTCTCGAGCGTCGAGCCGACCACGATGGCCGCGCCGTCCTCGCCGCGCGAGCGCACGCGCCCGTCGCCGCCGAGCTCGAGCGCGCCCTCGGGCCACTCGCCGAGCCGCACGCCGCCGCCGCCGATCGACGAGATCGAGCGCGCCTCGCCGACAGGCACGATCACGATGGTATCGGCGAACAGGCGCGCCCCGTCCCACGAGCGATAGAAATCGGCGAGCCCCGGCGGCAGCCCCGCGAGGCGCGCCGCGTCGCCGACCGGCTCGCCGACGTCGTGCACGCCGTCGTCGTACTTGCCGAGCTCGACGCGAAACCGCTCGAAGAACGCCATCGCTACGGCGCCGCGCGGCAGCGCACGTACGAACGATCGTGAATCTTCCGCTCCGCGTCGCGCAAGGTCCGCGTCGTCGCGCCGTCGGGCTTGCCGTCGGGCGGCGCCACTTCCCACGCGCGGCACAGCGCCCACGCGCAGTCGCTCCACGCGCGCGCCATGCACTGCGAGTTGCCGAAGCTCACCAGCGCCGTCGACAGCTTCTCGCGCAGCCGTTGCCGCGCCGGCGTCCCCTCGGTCGTCTCGTCGAGCAGCCTGAGCGCTCCGTCGAGCGCGGTCCTGTCGCCGATGCCGATCTTGACGATCGCCGCCGACGCCGTCTTCTCGTCCTCGGGCGCGCGCACCGCCAGGTTGCGCAGCCGCCGCGCCTCGGCGTTGGCCGGATCGAGCTCGAGCGCCTGATCGAGCTCGCTCTTGGCCTCGAGATACTTGCGATCGCCGATGAGCGACTTGCCCATGCGCACGTGCGAGTCCGCCTGCCGCGAGATACGCGCGATCGCGTCCTTGCCCGGCGCCTGCACCGGCGTCGGCTTGCGCACGAGGAACACGAGCATGAGGACGAGCATGATGAACGTCAGCGCCGCGCCGCCGGCGAGCAGCATGAACAAGTTGCGCGGCAGCTCGGCGGTGACCGCGCTGGTGCCGTGCAGCGTGTCGCCCTCGACGCGAAACGACAGCTCGCCAAAGCGGAGCGTGTCGCCCGGATGCGCCGAGCCGCGTCCGATCTTGCGCTGGTTGATGAAGGTGCCGTTCGACGAGCCCAGATCCTCGATCTCGAGCTCGCCCGGCCCGCGCCGGAAGATCTTGGCGTGCTTGCGCGACAGCGACGGATCGTCGAGCACCACGTCGTTGTCGACCGCGCGTCCGACCGCGAGCTCGGCGCCGGTCAGCTCGAACACGCGCCCGTCGTAGGGACCGCCCTCGGCGACCAGGCGCATCGGCGGCTCCGTCGACGGCATCGTCCCCGGCACCGGCGTCATGCGCGGCACGCGCGACGGCGCCATCACGTCGGCGCCGCCGAGCGGCTCGAGCGCGAGATGGAACTCGGCGACGTCGATGCGCGTCGCCTGATTGACGTAGGTCGGCTGCGTGATGCGCACGCCGTCGACGATGACGCCGTTGGCCGAGCCCTCGTCGACGATGCAGGGCTGCCCGCCGTCGAGGAACACGCGCGCGTGACGGCGCGACACCGACGCCGACGGCAACACGAGCTGCCGATCGGCGTCGCGCCCGATGGTCAGCTCGCCGCCGACGAGCTCGAAGCGACCGACCTCGCGTCCATCGCGGTCGAGCGCGCTAATGCGCCACATGCGTCAGCCCACCGCCTGCCGCGGCATCGCCATTAGGGGCTGACCCGCAATCGTTCCCGTCGCCAGGCCGGCTGCGGGGCGCGCTTGCGTCGTCGCTCCTCCGTCAGTTGCCACCAGCAGCTTCCGTCGTCGCTCCTCGCCACCGCGTCTCCTCGCTCGGCCTGGCTCGGTCCACAATTGCGGGACAGCCCCTAGCGGAACGTCGACGGCGGCGCCCCCTCGGCCCACGACGGCACGTGGCCCGTCGGGGCGAAGCGGCCGCCTTCGGCCTTGAAGACCGCCTGCACGCCCATCGGCGTCATCTCCGCGATCTCGCCGACGCGCACTTCGCCCTCTGCGCTGCGCGTGAGATGAACGATGACGTGCACGCCGCGCGTGAGCTCGTCGGCGAGCACCTCCGCCGCCGGCGCTTCCGGCGCCAGCCGCGCCATCGCGGTCAGCCGCGCCACCGCGTCGCGCGTCGAGCCCGCCTGCACCGCGCACACGCAACCGTCGCAACCGCCGGCCAGCGCACCGACGAGATCGAGCGCCTCGGCGCCGCGCACGTCGCCGACCACGAGCCGCTCGGGCTTGAGCCGGAGCGCATTGTTGACCGCGTCGCGCGCCTTGGCGCCACGCCCGCCGACGAGCGGAATCCACGGCCCGTCGCCGAGATCGAGCTCCTCCGCTTCTTCGACGGAGACGATGCGCTCGCCTTCGTCGGCCGCGCGCGCCAGCGCCGTCACCAGCGTCGAGCGCCCGGACGCCGCCGGCCCCGACACGACGATGTTGCGCCGCGCCTTGACCGCCATGTCGAGGAAGTCGGCCATCCCTTGCGAGAGGAGGCCCTGCCCGACGAGATCGCCGAGGCGCACCGCTTCGCGCCGCGGCCTGCGGATCGTGATCGCCGGCCCGCGCGCCGCCAACGGCGGCAACGCGGCGGTCAAGAGGAGCCCATGCTCCACGCGCGCCTCGACGAGCATGCCGTTGCCGCGCGCCGCTTCGAGATCGCGCCCGCGCCCGGCGCGCTGGAGCATGCGCGAGAGCACGCGCTCGACCGCTTCGGGCGAGCTGAACCACTTGGGCGCCAAGGTCAGCGTGCCTTCACGCTCGACGAAGATGCGATCGTGCCGCGCCACCGCGATCTCGCGCACGCTGTCGTCGGAGATGAGCTCCTCGAGCGGCCCGGTGCCCAGCGTCTCCTGCACCACGTCCTTCGAGAGCGCGTCGGGCTCGACGCCCGCCGGCAAGCTGCCGTCGGCCGACAAATCGGCGACCAACTGCGACGCCGCCGATTCGGCGCGCGCCCACAGATCGTCGTCCGCGGCGAGGTCGCCCGAGCGCGACGCGAGATCGAGCTGCACCACCAGGCGCGACGAGATCTCGCGCATGCAATCGGAGATGCGCTGCCGTTTCTGATCTTCGGCGGCGCCGCTGGCGTAGCTTACCTGCCGCTTCGTCGACGGCGACGCAGCCACGACCGGCGGCGGTGCCGCTGCGGCGGGACGCGCGCCGGTCGGCGGACGCGACGGCGGCGGCGCCGGACGCGGCGCGGCTGCCGGCGCAGCGGCGGGACGCGCCATCGACGGTAGATCCGTGCGCGACGCGGGCCGCGCGGCCGGCGCCATCGCCGGCGGCGGCTGCGACGGCGAACGCGCCGGCGGTGCCGCAGGCGGCAGCGGCGCCGGCGTCGGCGGCTGCGTCACCGACGCGGGCCCCGTCGACATCGGCACCTGGCTCGGCCGCGGCGGACGCGACACCGGCTCGGGCAGCTCGCTCGCGCCCGATCCATCGTCGTCGTCCATTGGGCCCATGGCGCCCGCCGGCGGCGGCGCGCCCATCGGCTCCGAATCATCTTCCGTCCCCGGCACCGTCGACGGCCGCCCGCGCGGCGCCGGCGGTGGCGGCGGAATCGTGTTCGCGCGCGGCCGCGCGCCCATCGCCGCCGAATCGTCGGCAGCGCCGCCGGCGCCGGCCAGCTCCTCGATGCTGAGGATGAAGTCGCCGATGTAGATTTTGTCGGAGCCTTTGACGACGAGCGGGCTCGTGATCTTGCGCCCGTTCACATACGTGCCGTTGGTGCTCTTCAAGTCGACGATGATGAACTTGCCGTCCTTGAGCACGATGCGCGAGTGGCGCTTCGAGACGTTGCCCTTCGGCAGGATGATGTCGTTCCCCTGCACGCGACCGATGGTCACTTCGGGCTTGTCGAACTCGAGCCGCTTCTGCTCGCCGCCTTTTTCATTAACCACGATCGCGAACATGTCGCTCGTCGGCTCCCTTCAGGAGAATAGCGAATGAACCCGCGTAACTGTACGAAGAAAGCGCCAATCGCGTCAAGTAATACTACTTATTACGGATGCACACCTAACGACCGAGCAACTGCGCGATATCGTCGCCGAACACCGTCCACACCGCCGCCACCGCCAGCGCGAACAGCGCCAGTCGGATGATCCATTCGATCATCGCTCCGGGCGCTCCTGTCGTCGAGTCGCCTTCCATGCCTTCCACGTTGCGCGGGCGCACGGTACCATGCCCGACCATGCGTAGACTAATCCTCGCTCTCGCCATCCTCTCCGCGTCGCCGGCCTTTGCCGCCACCAAGTTCTACGTGATCGTGCGCGGCGTCGAAGACGCCAACGGCATCAAGTCGGGCATCAAGGACGAAGCGCTGGCCGCCTTCAAGGCCGAGCTCGCCAAGCGCCCCGAGCTCACCACCGTCGCGCCGGCCGGTTTGCCGTCGGGCGACGATCCCGAGGCGCTCCACGACGCGCTCGTCAAGCGCAACATCAAGGCGCTCGAGCTCACGCTGCGCATCATGTCGGTCACGCAGGAAGTGAAGCCGCCCGCCGAGGGCAAGCAGTACCGTCAGCTGGTGCGCGGCATCAAGCTCTCGGTCTTCGGCGACAGCGTCCCCGACAAGGTGCTCTCGCTCGGCGGCGACGGTGAATCGATGGTGGCTGCGGAAGTGAACGCCAACGCCAACCTCGACAAGGAGGGCAAGCCGCTCCTCGTCGACGCCTGCAAGGAGGCGGTCAAGCAAGCGGTCGACATGACGGTGGCGAAGCTGCAGATCGGCGACAAGAAACAGAAGCTGCCGCGGAAGAAGAAGAAGCCGTAGCGGCTACGGAATCGGCGGCAGCCCCGGGCAGCCGTAGAGCACGCCGACCTGGGTACTCGAGTTCGCGGTCAGCATGTCGCAGGCGGCGCCGTGGAGCGACACCGTGTTCGAGCCCGCGTCGTAGGTCCAGCCCACCGTCGGTGACGGCGAAACCGCGGTGCCGTTCTCGGTGACCGTGATGAGCGACGGATCGGGCGCCGCCTGCGTCATCTTGAAGTCGCACGAGACGATGCCGCCGACGATGGCGTCGAACGCCGACTTGAGCGCCGCCGGCGAGCTCGTCTGGTAATAGTGGGTCGCGCCGGTGAGCGCGGTGTGGCCGGCGTCGGCCCACGAGTTGAGCAGCGTCGGATCCGAGGCGGTGCCGTCGCCCATGCCGATGACGTAGGTCTTCACCGACGGCGTCGCGTTGAAGAGCTTGGTGATGCGCGAGGCCACGTCGGTGTCGGTGCAGTTGGGCTCACCGTCGGTGGCGAGGACCACGTAGTTGGCGCGCGTGGCGTCGTTGAGCTGGCCGTTGGCGATGATGGTGTCGAGCGCGGCCGCCGTCGGCGTGTTGCCGTTCGGGCCCTGCGCGTTGAGCTTGGTCATCACCGTCTGGCCGGCGGCGGCGGCGAGCGGCACGTCGACGTTGGCGGCGCCGCAGTTGCCGTCCGAGGAGAAGATGGCCGCGCCCAGGCGCATCTGGCTGTCGTAGCCGGTCACCAGCGACGAGACCGCGTTCTTGAGATCGGTCCACTTCGAGGTCGCCGAGCCGGTCGTGACCGGATCGCCCATCGAGCCCGAACGATCGATGACGAGCATGACGTTGGGCTCGACGCGGGTGAGCGCGAACTGCATCGCGCCGCAGTTGCCGAGATCGGGCGCAGGCTCGACGATCTGCTGCGGCGCCTCGGCCATGTCGGGCGTGGGCGGCAGCGCCTGGTGATCCTCGACGGGCGCCGAGCCGAGACAGCCGGTCAGCGTGAGGGCCGAGACGAACGATACGGCGACGAGCTTGTTCATGCGGCCGGGCATAGCGAGCGCGGTGCCACGGCGGTGCGTGTGCGTATTCGCGTACTTGCGACGTGTCGCGCAGTCGAATGGAGACAGTTGACCCGAGGGAGCTTCGGCGCGCGCTTGGGCCTTTTGTCCTCACCTTTGGCCGATCGAGTGCTATCCTGGTTCTTCCTCGAACCGTGCTCATGCGCTCGCTCGTCATATTGGCTGCCGTCCTCTCGGCAGCGGGCCCGGCGCGCGCCGCGGAGTTCGTCCCCGGACGAGTGATCGTCAAGCGCCGTTCGACCGGCCGCGCGCTCGTCGCCGCGGCGCCGACGCGCGCCGCCACGCTCGCGCTCGTCGATTCGCTGCGCGCCGATCCCGACGTCGAATACGCCGAGCCCGACTACATCCGCACGCGCTCGGGCGATCCGATGACGCCCAACGATCAGCTCTTCGCCAAACAGTGGGCGCTGCCGATGGTCAAGGCGCCGAACGCGTGGGGCGACGGGTATCGCGGCTCGTCGTCGGTCACCGTCGCCGTCATCGACACCGGCTACGTGGCCCATCCGCAGATCGTCGGCCGCATCGTCGGCGGCTACGACTTCATCAGCGACCCGGCCAACGCCGGCGACGGCGACGGGCGCGACGGCGACGCCACCGACGCCGGCACCTCCGACGACACCAACTCGGCGCTGCACGGCACCCACGTCGCCGGCATCATCGCCGCCGAGACCAACGACGGCCAAGGCACCGCCGGCGTCGATTGGAACTGCCAGCTCGTGATCGCGCGCGCGCTCGGCATCGCGCACGGCACCGGCGTCGACAGCGACATCTCCGACGCCATCCGCTGGTCGGCCGGCCTCCACGTCGACGGCGTGCCCGACAATCTGCATCCCGCCGACGTCATCAACATG
>DASXOU010000055.1:0-4734 GCA_036494045.1 Polyangia bacterium
CCGCCCTCGGGCTCGCCGATCGCGCCACGCGCCTCGACAGCCGCGAAGATCTCTTCACGCTCGCGCTCGCCGATCTGCGCGTGCCGCCGCCGCTCGCCGACGGCCGCATCGTCTGCCGCCGCGCGCTGCCCGACGACGCGCCAACGATCGCGCGCTATGGCGCCGCCTACGTCGTCGAGGCGCTCGGCGAGGCGCCGGCGCCCGTCACCGACGAGGCGATCGCTCGCGAGCGCGCGCAGATCGCGGCCAGCAACAATCAGTTCGTGCTCATCGTCGATGGTGCGCTCGTGGCCATGATGCGCTTCACCGCCGAGCTCCCCGACGCCGTGCAGATCGGCGGCGTCTTCACGCCATCGTCGCTTCGCGGACGCGGCTATGCCCGCGCGGTCGTCGCGGGCGCGCTCGTCGACGCGCGCGCCCGCGGTGTCACGCGCTCGGTCCTCTTCACCGGCGAGGACAACGTGCCCGCGCGCACCGCGTATCTCGCGCTCGGCTACCGCATCGTCGGCGATTACGCCCTCGTGCACTTCGCGTAGCTCGCGCCTAACGCCAAACTTGATTAGGCACCTTTCGCTCCGTGCCGGCGACTCGAGCGCGGGCGAGGCCTGCGGCCGCAGCCCTAGCCGGTCGCGGATTTCTCGTCGGCGCGCACCGTGATCGCGTTCTCCGGGCACACCTCGACGCACTTCATGCACGCCGTGCAGGCGGCCTCGTTCGCCACCACCGCCTGCCGCCCGCCGTGCACGTACACCTTCACGAGCACCAGCACCGGCAGCGCCGTCGACACCCTCTCCATCTTGAACACGCCGGTCGGGCAGACCTGCGCGCACGTCTTCTTGCCCTCGCAGCGCAATGGATCGACCGTCACCTTGGCCATGTCCGTCATCCTCCCGCGCCCGCGTGAAGCTCCCATGTTGCGCGCGTAAAGATTTCGTAAACGAAAATTTGCGCCGCGCGCGCGGCTGCCGCCTCCTGAAAGGGCAGAGGAGGCCCGGCAATGCGCATGATCTCGCTCGTGCTCGCGCTCGGCATGGCCGTCCCGACCCGGGCGCGCGCGCGCCACCGCTCGGACGCGCCGCTGCCGCCGCACACGCCGCCGCCGTCACGCCAGCCGCGCCGCGCCGCCACGCGTACCGGCATCCTGTCGGTGCCGCCGTCGCGCTCGCCGTGCGGGCGCCACCTCGTCGAAGTCGACGGCGGCGCCGTCTACGTCGACGGCCGGCGCGTGCATCCGTCGACGGGAAACGTGGTCGTCCTGGCCACGCCGTCGTGGCGCGAAGACGGCGACGCCGTCGCCTGGCTCGAGCGCGCCGCCGGCGAGACGCGCCTCGTCGTCCTGCCCGCGGTGTCGTCGTGGGCCGAGCCGCTCGCCTGGCCGCTGCCGCGCGCGCTCGGCGGCGAGCGCGTGCATTGGGCCGGCGAGCGCCGCGTCGTCGTCGGGCCGCAGCCGCTCGAGCCGCGCGCCGTCGCCAGCTGGACCGACGGTTGATCGCGGTCACCACGCCCCGCGCGCCGCTCTGATATCCTGGCTGCATGGACGGTTGGTTCTACGAAGTCGACGGCGAGCGCCGCGGCCCGTTTACGCTCGAGCAGATGAAAGAGCTCGTCGCCGTCGGCGGCGTTCGCCGGCAGACGCGCGTATGGCGCCCCGGCGCCGAGGTCGGCGCGCTCACCCGCGCCGGCGATTTTCTGACCGAGCTGTCCTCGCCGCCGAAGGACGAAGCGCTCGCCTACGTGCTGCCCATCGGACGCAGCGGCTGGGCCATCGCCGCCGGTTACGTCGGCTTGCTCTCGCTGATCCCGATCGTCTCGTACGCCGGCGTGATCGTCTCGCTCATCGCCGCGCGCGATCTGAAGGCGCATCCGGAGAAGCGCGGCTGGGGACGCGTGATCACCGGCCTCGTCATCTCGATCCCGATGACCGTCCTCTACACCTGGCTCTTCCTGGCGTCGCGCTAGCGTCGCGCTAGCGTGCGATCGAGTGGATGCGCGCGCGCCGCTCGAGCTGTTGATGCTTGAGCGCCGCGGCGAGCGCGATGGCGGCGAGCGTGGCCACGATCGCGATGATGACGATGATGCGCGAGCCGCGCATCACTTCTTGTCCTTGTCGTCGGGATAACCTTTGGCGAGATCTTCGAGGTCGAGCTTCTTGCCGGCGTCGCCGAAGAGCACATCCTCGTCGTCGGTGAAGCCGTCGGTCGCCTCGCTGTCGTCCTGGATGTTCGAGGGCGCGGCCACGCCCGCGAACGCGCTCTCGCCGGCGAGATCCTTCGCCGTCGCCGACGCGCCGCGCAGCTTGTCGTGCAGCCACACGATGAACGTGATCGGGTGGTAGTTCCACACCAGCTTGTCCGACGGCAGCTCGGCGGCGGCGGCGATGTCGTCGGTCCACCAGATCACCGGTTCGATCTGATCGCGATAGAGCCGCGCGCGCTGCGGCTTGGGCAGCTCGACGAAGTCGCGCGTGCTGTTGAGCGCGACCTGCCAGTCGTTGTTGTCGGTCCATTCGCTGACGTGATGCACCGCCAGCTTGCGGAACGCCTCGCGCGCCGGATCGCGCTTGAAGAAATTGAGCATCTCCGCGCGCGAGATGAGCCCGTCCTTCTTTCCGCCCGACGACGGCTTGTCGATGGGCCCGACGATGTTGGGCGCCTCGCAGAAGCGACCCATGCCCGCGCCGTCGACGGTGGTCCAGAATCCGGGCTCGATCTGCTCGCCGATCTCGTCGGCGCTCATGATTTCGACGTGCAGCTGTCCTTCGAAGCGTCCGGGCAGCCCGGCTTCGCCGACGTGGCCGACCAGATCGCCGGCGTTGACGTCGATGGCGAGCGGCACCGGATCGTCGGCGAGCTGCGACGAGGCGCGCGCGAACCACGCCGGCGCGTCCTTGCCCGTCGTCGCCGTCTCGAGGTCGAGATGGAACAGCAGCGTCCAGAACCGGATCTTGGCCGAGCCCACCGGCATGTCGCTGCGAATGAGCACGAAGTTGCGCGAGCCCACCGGCCCGTCGTCGGTCATGCGCGCGGCCACGATCTTGCCCGAGAACGGCGCGAACACCGGCGTGCCTTTGTCGGCGCGCAGGTGCACGCCGCCGTGCCACAGCCGCGACTGCCCGAAGGGGCCGACCGGATAATATCCGCCGTCGCCCTCGGTTTCGTTATTGTCGAATAACGAGCTCGCCATATCGTTGGCTTTATCGGGATCGTCGGGCACGTCCGGCTTGTCCGCGCCGATGGCGACGGGAAACACCATGCGCCCGCGGATCTTGCTGGCGAAGAACTTGAAATCGAACGGCCCCGGATCCCATTTCTGAGCGGTCACGTGATAATGACCGAGATATCCGGTGTACTCGCGTACGTCGCCGCTCAAGGTCGCCCACAGCGGCTCGGCGTCGCCGCCGGCGTTGGGATACTGCTGCGGCAGATTGGGAAACAGGCGCGACAACGCCTTTCCGATCGAGATCATCGAATCCATCTGCGCCTTGGTGTAGGCGTAGGCGAGGAATTGATGTCCGTTGATCTTGCAGGTCACCTTGTCGCGCTTACCGTGATAGTCGTTGGGAAAGCGCAGCGCGTCGCCGCGGTTGGCCAGCTCGACGCCGACGGAGATTTCGTTCACGCCCGCGGCCTGGAACGCGCAGTCGACGAGATCGAGCGTCTGGTAGATGGTGCCGTCGTTGTCGATGAGAAAGTGCACCGACAGGCCGCGCTCGTTGTGCAGCACCTGAAAGCAGGTCTTGGAATCCTGGCAGCCGTCGTGGTGGACGACAAATTGTCGCACCACCTGGCGCAGGCGCTCGATCGATCGATCGCTGCCGATGAGCCGCCGCGGCCGCCAGCGATCGCGCGCGCCGGCCATGCCCTTGGCCGGCTGAAACGGCGGCACCTCGCTCGGCTTGTCGGTGCGATGCGGCGTATAGGCGTTGAACTCCTTGTCGTCCTCGTAGGTGACGACGCGCTGTCCGACGTCGTAGCGCTGCCCGCAAATGATGATGCTGCTGCTCGCCATTATTCGGTCCTGAACTTCATCTGCGTTTGCCCGAAGCGCAAGAGATCGCCGTCGCCGAGCCGGGTCGGCTGCGTGATGCGCGTATTGTTGACGAAGGTGCCGTTGGTCGAGCCGAGATCGGTGACGACGAACGCGCCGCCGCGCAGCGCGACCTCCGCGTGTCGCGTCGACACTGCGGGATCGTCGGTGATATGCAGCGTCGCCGGCCCCTTGCCGATGCTGACCGGCTGCGCGCCGACGTCGACGCGCTGACCGGCGCGCGCGCCCGACACGACCATCAAGACGCCGCGGGTCGGCGCGCGTACGACGGCAGCGGGTTGCGCCGCGACCGGCGCCGACGGAGCGGGAGATTGCGCGGCCGCATTCTTGAACGGCGAAAACTTCATCTGCTTCTTCGGCGGCCGCCGCGCGATCAAGAGGACCGCGCCGCCGCCGAACACGACCAACCCCACGATCGCCCACAGCCACCACGGAATCAGCGGCCGCGTCGCCGGTACGTAGCCGAACGAGCCGCCCGACGAGTCGTAGGTCAGCGTGTTCGACGTCAGATCCTCCGCCGTCAGCTGAAACGTCCGCCCTTCGAGCGAGCGCGCGTCGATCTTGTAGGTGAGCACGTACTGCTTGTTGAGCTCGTCGCTGAGCGTGTCGATCTGCGCGCGCAGATCGTCCGCCGTCTTGGCCCAGCGGAAGGTTCCGTTCGATCGCTTCGACACTTCGCCGAGGTTG
>DASXOU010000056.1:0-3590 GCA_036494045.1 Polyangia bacterium
GCCGCCTTGGACGACGCGGCGCAAATAGTCACCGACGAACGGCGTCTCGCCGAGCAGGCTCGTCGCCACCTGCGTCGCCCAATAGCCCTTCTGATCCCACGGCAACAGGTAGCCCGTGAGCGCGAACGCGAGCACCAGCCCGCCGAGCGCGAGACCGAGGATCCAATTTTTGCGCAGCGCGGTGGCGTACGTGCCGAGCGCTACCGACTGGACGAGATGCAGCGCCAACAGCGCCACGGTCATGCTCGCGCCGACGGAGTGCAGCCCGCGAATGAACCAGCCGAGCGTGACCTCTTGCTGAATGTACGCGACCGCCGCCCACGCCGTCGTCGACGACGGCGCGTAGAAGCTGGCCATGCACAACCCGGTGACGGCTTGCAGCGCCAGCGAGAACGCGAGCGCCGGCCCGACGACACGCGTCCAGCGCGTGCCGCGCATCAGACCGGCTCTTTCTTCGTCGTCGCCGTGCGGAAGCGCCGCCACGCGACCGAGATGCGCCCGTCCTTGACGTCGACGTCGAGCGTGTCGAGCGGCCGCGGCGACGGGCCCGATTGCCGCTCGCCGGCGAGCGAGAAGCGGCTGTCGTGGCACGGGCAGACGAACGTCTTTTGCGCTTCGTCCCAGTCGACCGCGCAGCCGGCGTGCGGGCACACCGTCGACAGCGCGCGCACGTTGCCGCCCTCGCGCACCAGCCAGCAGGCGCCGAGCGTGACGTCGCTGAACGCGGTCCACGCGTCGCGCCGCTTCGACGCCTTGACGGTGACGCGCACCGGCTTGCCCTCGGGCAGCGCGTCGAGCCGCGCCACGTCCTCGGGCTCGTCGCCGCCCGACACCGTCCGCCGCCGCGCCGGAAACGTGAGGAACGCCGCCGCCGGCACCGCGATCGCGACGCCGATGGCCGTCGCCAGCGCGCCCACGACCCACTCGAGCACTCTCCGCCGAGTCATCCGCGCAACATCATATCCGATGGCACGAATGATCTCGCGGTTACAATCGAAAGCGAGGGGCTAGGCCCTAAGACCGCTTCTTGCGGCGGCGCTTCTCCGCGTTCGCGCTCATGCTCGCCGGCGCGCTCGGCGTCGGCGCCGGGGTGGCGCCGGCCAGCGCCTGCCCGTCGGTCCACAGCTGCATCGCGTGCGGATCCTTGCGATAGCGTGCGAACAGATACACGAGCAGCGCCGCGCCGGCGAGGAAGGTGGTCACGCCGATGAACTGCGACGTCGACAAAGGCCCGACGTTGCCGCGCTGCTCGTCGGCGCGCAGCACCTCGACGAAGTAGCGCAGGACCGCGTAGCCCATCGTGAAGGCCACGAACATCTCGCCCGAGAACTTGCGATAACGGCGCACCAGCATGAGCAGGCAAAAGAGGATGAGCCCGTTGAGCGACTCGTAGAGCTGCGTTGGATGCACCGGCGCCGCGTGCGCCGCGCCGAAGTGGATGATGCCGTCCTTGACCTGCTGGTTGTACGCCGGCGAGTCCTTGGGAAACGTGATCGACCAGCGCCCGTCGAACGGCTTGCCGAAGTCGCAGCCGTAAAGCAGGCAGCCGATACGCGTGATCATGAGCCCGGTGCACAACGACGGCACCGCGCAGTCGGCCCACGCCAAGAGGCGAATCTTGTGCACGCGGCAGAACACCCACGCGCCGACGAAGCCGCCGAGAAACCCGCCGTACGCGACCAGCCCGCCCTGCCACACCTTGAAGATGTCGATGAAGTTGTCGAAGCGATCGAGGTTGGTGAGGACATAGAGCAGCCGCGCGCCGGCGAGCGCCGAGCCCGCCGTCCACATGTAGCAGCGGCCCATCACCAGCCGATCCATGCCGTCGCGCTCGCACAGCTCGAGCGTGATGTACCAGCCGACGATGAGCGACAGCGCGAGCATGAGCCCGTAGCTGTAGAGCGGCAGCGTGGCGAAACCGAGCGGGATGTGGAACAGGACTGGTCGCATCGCGGGCGTAAGTATTGCCCACCGGCCTCGGCGGTCAAGCTATGCTGTGCGATCGATGGTCGGACCCGACTCGAGCCGGCTGCTTCGCGAACGCATTCTCGCCGCCTCGATCGCGCTCATGGGCATCTTTGCCGTCGGCACCCTCGGCTATTGGCTGATGGGACGCGTCTACCTCGGCAAGTACGCGTGGGACGTCGGCGAGTGCGCGTATATGACGGTCATCACCATCACCACCGTCGGATTCGGCGAGCTGCCGCACCTGGCGCGCGTGCCGTACGGGCGCGCCTTCACCGTCGTCGTGCTCCTGGCCGGGCTCGGGATCGCGGCGTACTTCGTGTCGGCGTTGACCACCTATTTCATCGAAGGCGAGTTCACCAAGGCGAGGACGAGGCGGAGAATGACGCGAGCGATCGATCAGATTCGCGACCACATCATCGTGTGCGGCGTGGGCACCACCGGCGTGCACGTCGTCGAGGAGCTGGTGTGGACCAAGTGGCCGCTGGTCGCGATCGATCGCGATCCGGTGCGCCTGGAGAAGCTGCAGGAGCTGTCGGTGTCGATGCTGCCGACGGTGGTCGGCGACGCCACCGAGGACGAGACGCTCGAGCGCGCGGGGATCCGGCGCGCGCGCGGCATCGTCGCCGCGCTCACCGACGACAAGGACAACCTGTTCATCGTCGTCTCGGCGCGGCAGCTCAATCCGTCGTTGCGCATCATCGCCAAGGGCGTCGACATGCAGGCCTCCGAGAAGCTCAAGCGCGCGGGCGCCGACAGCGTCGTCAACCCGGCGTTCATCGGCGGCGTGCGCATGGTGTCGGAGATGATCCGGCCGCAGGTGGTCGAGTTCCTCGATCTCATGTTGCGCGACAAGGACAAGAACCTGCGCATCGAAGAGGTGATGGTGCCGAAGGGCTCGCCGCTCGTCGGAAAGCCCATTTTCGAAGCGGAGATTCGCAAGCACACCAACCTCCTCGTCGTCGCGGTGCGCGAGCCGCCGACGGCGGAGGCGCAGCCGGGGCGCTTCGTCTACAACCCGCGCGCCGACATGCGCATCGTCGAGAACATGGCGCTCATCGTGCTCGGCGAGACCGAGAACGTGCACAAGCTGCGAAGCTCGATCGCGCGCGGCTTCGACGTGCCGAGCGTCTGACCCAGCCTACCTTCCACGTCATGCGTTGGATCCTGGGGCTCGTTCTCGTCGCCGGCTGCGCGACCCAAGGCGTCGATCGTCACGCGCGCGCGCCCGTGGCGCAAGCGCCGTGGGCGCTCGAAGCCGTCTACATGACGCTGCCGCGCGGCGGGCAGCTGTCGGCGTCGCGCGAGTGGGAGCGTGGCGGCTCGGATCGCGTGGTCACGCGCAGCGACGATGCCGTCCTGCGCGCCGACTTCGCGCGCGACCTCGCCCGCGCCATGCCGCTCGACGCCGCCGCGCCGCGGCGACTGCGCGTCATCCTCACGCAGCAGGACCCCGGCTACTTCGAGGGGCTCGCCGCCGAGACCAGCGACGTCACGCTGCGCGCCGAGCTCCTCGACGCCGACGGCCACACCGTCGACACCATCACGCTGCGCGAGCCGGCCTCGGCGCCGCTGCAGCGCTCCGCGTCGCAGCTCGCGCGCCTTCAGCCCGCGCTGGATCGCCT
>DASXOU010000057.1:0-1749 GCA_036494045.1 Polyangia bacterium
ATGCACGGCTGCCCGCGCAGATACTCCAGCGCGATGTAGCAGGCGTCGCCGACCTGGCCCGCCTCCAGCGTCTCGACCAGGTTCTTGTGGCGCAGCCGCTGGCCGAGCCGCCCTTCGTGAATGAAGAACTGCACGAAGTCGGGGTTGGTCGCGTAGTGCGGCAGGATGCGCTTGATGACGACGAGGCGATGCAGGCGCGCGTCTTCGGCGAGGAGGATCTGCGCCATGCCGCCGAACGCGAGCGTGCGGATGATGCGATAGCGGCCGAACTCGTCCGGCAGCGCTCCCGGTGAAGTCCCCCCTCTAACCAGGACCTCGTTCACGGGCAGTGACATCGGAATTCCATTTTCGCCCACCATAATACGGGCGGTCAATGGAATTCTCGACGAAATTCGGGTAATTACAGCCTATATTGGGTTCGTTATTGGCGATACGAAATAAAACGAGGTGGGTGCTGTACGTCTAAAACCGCATTCCGGTCCATCTCAAAAGCGCATGCCGGTCTATTTCAAAAGCGCATGCCGGTCTATTTTAAAAGCGCATGCCGCGCTTTGCGCGGTACATGAACCAGTCTTTGATGAGGTAACCAGCGGGAACCAGCGCGATCACGCCCAGGATGGGCGCGGCGCCGGTCGCGATCAGTACACCGGCGCCTGCCGTCGCTGCGGCCGCGACGATCCCCTTCTTGCGCGCGGTTTCCTTGTCCTTGTCGGCGAGTGACATCAGCGCCTCCTATCTCTAAAGGTACGCACCTTTCCTTGCCTACGCAACGAGCATGGATAACGATCTACGCGGCATGACGCCCGCTTCGTCCCCTACCGAGAACACGCCGCTACAGGGCGAACATTTCCCGCGCAACGGCGCGGGGCTCACGCGCGCGCAATGGTTCGCGCCAATCGTGGCCGCGCTGGCCGTCGTCGGCGCGGTCTACGGCTGGTCGCTCAAATCGCCGCGCACCATCGCCGGCTTGCGCGCGGGCGGCCAGCCGGTCGGCGGCGTGGCCTTCGCCGCGCTCGACGGCGCGCTCGACAAGGTCGCCGACGGCTGGCTCGGCTCGCGCATCACCGTCGCCTTCGGCAAGGACGAGCGCACGGTGACGCGGCGCGAGCTCGGCTTCGTCGTCGATCGCGCCGCAGCGCGATCAATGGTCGTTGCGGCGGGCAAGAGCGGCAATCCGTTCGCCGACGTAGTGACGCGCTCGCGCGCGCGCCGCGGCAAGGTCGATCTGGCGCTGCCCGTCGACGTCGATCGGCAAAAGGCGCTCGAGTTTTTGACCGAGCTCAAGGACGACGTCGATCGCGCGCCGTCGGACGCGCGGCTCGATCTCGAGCATCACGCGATCGCCAAGGAGACGCCGGGGTATCTGTTGCGCGTGTACGACTCGATGGTCGCCGTCGAGTACGCGGCGCGCTCGGGCGCCGATCGCGTGGAGCTGGCGGCGGGGTTGTCGTGGCCCAAGGTCAAGAGCGAGGACCTCCGGGACATCGATATCTCGACGGTGCTCGGTTATTGGGAGACGCATTATTCGGCGGTCGGGCCCGACACCGATCGCACCTACAACCTGAAGGTCGGCGCCGACAAGCTCAACGGCCACATCTTGAAGCCGCACGAAGTGTTCAGCTTCAACGAGGTGGTCGGCGATCGCACCGAGAAGGAAGGCTATCGCGTCGCGCCGGTCATTCAGGGCGGCGAGCTCATCGACGGCCTCGCCGGCGGCATGTGCCAGATCGCCTCGACGCTGCACGCGGC
>DASXOU010000058.1:0-8636 GCA_036494045.1 Polyangia bacterium
GTCCATCGGCGAGCGCGAGCAGGTCATGAAGCTCGTCGATGACAACCTCGTCGCCGTCTTGCAGAAGGCCAACTGGCCGACGGACGCCGACGCGATGGCGCAGCTCAAGCGGCGGCCGACGAAGGATCACTACGCGCTGACGCTCTATGGCCGCGCGCTCAATTTGTACTTCGGGCTCGGCGTGCCGCGCGATCTGACCAAGTCGGCGACGCTGCTCAAGAAGGTCAACCTCATCGATCCGAAGATGGCCGAGGCGCATCGCATGCTCGGCGTCGTCTACTTGGAGCAGGGCCTCA
Organism: Polyangia bacterium; assembly: GCA_036494045.1. GTDB lineage: Bacteria > Myxococcota_A > Polyangia > Palsa-1104 > Palsa-1104 > JAQBQH01. The sequence goes on from DASXOU010000058.1 coordinate 297, forward strand.
AGGAGCGCGCGCAGGGACAGTACTCGTACGCGCTCGATCTGAAGCCCGGTTACTACGCGGCGATGTCGGGCCTGGCGCGGCTCTATCGCGCCGAGGGCAATCGCGTGCGCGCGCAAGAGCTCGTCGAAAAAGCGCTCGAGGCGCGGCCCTACGACATCGAGATGCGCGAGATGCTCGGCGAGCTGTTGTGGGAATCGGCTGAATTGGACCGCGCGCTCGCCGAGCTCGAGAAGGTCGTGGCGGTCGCGCCGGGCAACTTGCAGGCGCGGCGCACGCTGGCGCTCATCTACGCGGCCAAGGGCGCGACCAATGATCTGGCGGCGGAGCTCGAGCGCATCACGCAGCTCGCGCCCGAGGACGTCGACGTCAAGCTCGATCTCGGGTCGGCGTATCAGCGCATGGGTGACAACTCGCGGGCCATCGGCGCGTACGAGGAGATCCTCAAGAAGGATCCGCGCAACGTCAACGCGCTCAAGTTCGTCGGCGATTGCTATCGGCGGGCGAAAGAGACCGACAAGGCGATCGCGGCCTATCAGAAGGTACTGAAGATCCAGCCGCAGGATCCGCGGCCCTATTTTCTGCTCGGCGCGGTCTACGAAGAAGCGGGCAACGACACCAAGGCCGAGCAGGTGTTTCAGGACGCGCAGCAGTTCAAGCGCTACCTCGGCGAGGCGTGGTCGAACCTGGGGGCGATCGCGTTTCGGCGCGGAGATCTGTCGAAGGCGACGTGGTACTTGTCGCGCGCGGTGGTGCGGGCGCCGACGCGGCCCAAGGGGCACTACAACTATGCGCTCTTGCTCTCGGCGAAGAAGGAGCGCGACAGGGCGCTCGACGAGTTGAAAATCGCGGGCGACCTCGATCCGCAGGACGCCGACATTCGCTATCTCGCGGGCGTGATCTTGCTGCGGCAGGGGCGGCTCGACGAGGCCAAGGCGATGTTCGAGGAGGCCTTGAAGCGGCGGCCGGAGCACGCGGACGCCAAGCACAACCTGGCGCTGCTGGAGGATCTCGAGAAGCGCTACGGCGGCGAGCACGCGGGGACGGGCGCGAAGTAGCTACTTGCCGTCGTCGTCGGCGGTCTTGAAGACGAACGGGTAGGACACGATCACATCGCCGCCGTGGAGCGACGGCGGGAAGTGCCAGCGCGAGACGGCTTGCAGCACGCACTGCTGCATCGACAGCGAGTCGAGGTAGCCCTTGTCGACGGGCTGGATCTCGGCTTCGCTGACGCGGGCGACGCCGTCCTTGGTCACGAGCGTCATGCGGACGACGAGTTTGCCGTCGAGCGTGGGCGTATCGGCGAGCGCCTGCTCGTAGCAGAAGCGGATCTCGTTGATGTGGTCGCGGACGGTGTCGCGGATGATGTCCTTGTTGAGCTCGCCGCGGATTTCGGCGGGAGGCGTTCCGTCATCGTCGTTCGCCGTCGGAGCCGGCGTCGGCGTGACGGCCGGCTTGGCCGCGGGCTTCGCGGCCGGCGACGGCGTCGGCGCGGGCGCGCGCATGGTCACCGGCGGCAGCATGGGCGCGAGCAGCGTGCGGTCGTTCTTGGCGAGCAGGATCGGGGCGTGGCCCTTGGCGACGACGCGCGCGCCGCCGTCGAGGACGCCGACGGACAGGAGCGCCGCCAGCGCCGCGGTTTTCGGGAGCGATGCTTTGATCATGGGATTTCTCCTCAGCTCGACCGTCGCGGCGGCGCTCGCACCGAGCGTCGTCACTTCGGCCACGTCGCCGGTCACGCGCGCCTCGGGGCCCTCGAGGCGTGCCTGGCCGTACGACAATTCAATCGCGCCGTCGCCGACGCGGGCTTCCGTGTTCGCGGACAGATCGATGCGGGCGCTGCCGCCCGCGCTCGGGCGCTCGAGACGCGCCGCGCCACCGTCGCCGACGTGGACGAGCGCGCCGACGGTGAGCGGCTGACCGGCGGCGATGGGCTTGCCGTCGGCGGTGGCGGCGGTCGCGCTGGCGGCGACCCACGCGCTGTCGTGCGCGCGCGGCGGCGTCGGATGCGCAACCAGCCACAAGATCAGCAGCGCCGCCGCGGCGACGAACGCGCCGGCCGCGGCCAGGGCGCGGCGCGAGCGCGCCCGGGCGGCGAGCCGCGCTTCGACGGCCTCTGCGAGGCCGCGCGGCGCACGTGGAGTCGACGCGCGGATCAAGTCATCGATGGGTTCCATTGCGCTCCTCGTCCTCGACGCCGAGCGCGCGCTTGAGCGCGTCCTTGGCGCGGGCCAGCCGCGAGCGCACCGTGCCGACGGGCACGCGCTCGATGGCGGCGATCTCTTCGTACTCGAGCCCATCCCACAGCTGCAGCGCGATCACCGCGCGCTGCTCGTCCGGCAGCGCGGCGATGGCGCGATGGAGCGCGCGTGACTGGCGCGCGCGGTCGAGCTCGGCGTCGGCGCCGGGCCGCGCGTCGCCGAGCGGGACCACGTCGAGCGCCACCGTCGGGCGGCGCTTCCAGAAGCGCGCGCGATCGGTGCACAAGCGGCGCGCGATGGTCAGGATCCACGCGCCCAGGCGCGCCGGCCCGTCGGGATCGAAGTCGGCGAGCGCGCCGTGCACGCGCACGAACGTCTCCTGCGTCAGATCCTCGGCGTCGCTGCCGGCGAGCGCGACGCACAAGCCAAACACGCGATCCTGGTAACACTCGACCAGCGCGCGGAAGGCCTGCGCGTCTCCGCGCCGGCAGCGGCTCAGCGTCGCCTGGTCGAGCTCGTCCGCCATTCGCTCACCAACACGTCCGGCGCGGAAAACAGTTCCCGACTATTTTCGGCGCCGCGTGATCGGCACCAGCCGCGGCGGCGGCGCCGATGGATTGGGCGTCGGCGGCGTCGTCGGCGCGTCGGCGACGTTGTCGTCCGCTGCGGCCTCGTCGGCCGCCTCGTCGCGCGCGATCGGCGGGCGCTCCTCGGCGATGAGCACGCCCATCTCGCGCGCCTCGCGCTGGGTCGCGCGCACCAGCGTCTCTTGATCGATCGCGTGATCCTCGTTGGCGGCGAGGAACGCGGCGCGGATAGCGGCGTTGCGGATGTTGCCGCCCGAGACCTCGAAGCGGCGGCCGAGCTCGGCGAAGTCGACGTCGCCGCCGAGCTGTGCCGTCGGCGGGAACATCTTCTCCCACAAGGCGCCGCGCGCGTCGGCGTCGGGCTTCTCGAAGCGGATGCGGAAGGTCAAGCGGCGCTTGAACGCCGAATCGATGGTGTCCTCGAAGTTCGTGGTCAAGACGGTGATGCCGTTGAACGTCTCCATGCGCTGCAGGAGGAAGTTGACCTCCAGGTTCGCGTAGCGGTCGACCGACGACTTGACCTCGGTGCGCTTGGCGAAGAGCGAATCGGCCTCGTCGAAGAGGACGACCGCGTTCGAGCGCTGCGCTTCGTCGAACACGCGCGCCAGGTTCTTCTCGGTCTCGCCGATCCACTTCGACACCACGCGCGAGAGATCGACGCGAAAGAGCTCCATGTCGAGCTCGCGCGCGATCACGCCGGCGCACATGGTCTTGCCGGTGCCGGGCGGCCCCGAGAACAGCGCCGAGATGCCGCCGGCGACCGAGTGCTTGGCGCCGAAGCCCCAATCCTCGTACACGCGCTCGGCGTTCTTGGCGTAGCTGATCATCTCGATGAGCGCGTGGTAGCCGTCGACGGAGATGACGAGGTCTTCCCAGCGATAGGTCTTGTCGACGCGCACCGCCAGCGACTTCAGATCGTGCTGCAGCTGATGGCGCGAGGCTTCGAGCAGATCGGCGCGCGTGACCATCGCCGGCGCTCCATGCGCGCGCAAGGAAGCCGTCGAGACCGCCGAGCGCGCCGCCGATTGGATGCGCGCGGCGTCGAGCGCGAGCTTGCGGCCGATCTCGGTCCAGTCGACCTCGCCGTCGACGCCGGCGTGGAGCTGCTCGAAGGTCTGCAGCCAGATGGCCGCGCGTTGCGCCGGCGAGGGGAACGGCACGTGAATGCGCACCACCGGGCCGGCTTCGGCGAGCGCTTCGAAGCGCTCTTCTATTCCGAAGAAGATGACCGGCAGCTCGCGCGCGAAGGCGAGCAGCTCGGGCGGCAGCTTGAACGTCGCCGACGCCTGCACCTCGCGCGACTCTTGATCGTGCGCGGCGCGCGCCGGCTCGTGCTTCTGCAGGATCGCGTCGTAATGATCGAGGTAGGGCGCGGCGCCGACGAGGAGCGCCTCGCGCCGCACCTCGGCCAGGCGCGTCGGCAAGATCTCGCGATCGATCCCGTGCGGACCGAGCAGCATGGCGCGGCAATCGGCGACGAGCAGCTCCTGGCCGAGCTCGGCGCACAAGCCTTCGGCGACGAACTTCTTGCCGACGCCGGGCGGCCCTTGCAGCTCGAGGAGCACGCGCTGCGAGGCTTCGCGCGCGGCGCCGAGATGCGCGACCAGATCCGCCTTGCGCTCGTCAGGCAGCCGCGCGGCGGCGAGCACGCGCCGCGGCAGGATGCGCTCGAGCCACGCCGGCGCCGACGAGTCGGACTGCCCGAGCAGCCACAGCCCGAGGCGGCGATCGATCTTGACCCGCAGCGCCTGCAGCGGCACGTCGCGCGGAAACAGCGGATCCTCGACGGTGATGAGCGCGTTCTGCCGCAGCTTGCCGCCGGGCAGAAAGAGCATCGCCGCGTCCACGGCCTCGTCGAGCGCGCGCGTGGTCAGCTCGACGATGGTGCCCACTTGCAACGACGGGCCGGCCATCTCGCCTTGCAGGCCGCGGCAGATCGAGCGGAACAGCGGATCGAACTCGGCGGCGACGGCGACCATGAGCGCGGCGCGCTCGACGGGCAGAAGGCCGAAGGTCGACTCCAGGCGCGGCAGGCGCAGCTCGACGCCCGAGGCCAGCGACAGCGCCACGCGCCGCGCGATGGTGAGCACATCGGGCGCAGGCGCATCGACCGACGCGCCCGTCGGCAGGTCGCCGGGCGCGACACCGAGCCCGCCGACCGAGGTCAACGCGCGCGCGCGCACCAGCGCGATCTCGTCGAGCACGTGATCGCGCGTCGAGGCGTACGGCGTCACCGCGTCGAGCACGTCCGACATCCCGCCGATTGTAACATCAGCCAAAGCTTCCGACGACGCGCTTGACGTCACGCTCGAGCTTCTTGGTCAGCATGCCGACGCACGCCACCGTCAGTCGCTCGGGGCGGATGAGTCGCCGCGCCACGCGCTGCACGTCGGCGGGCGTGACCTTCGCCACGCGCGCCACCTTGGCCTCGACCGACAGCGGGCCGAAGAACAGCTCGGTGCCGCCCCACCAGCCGGCCATGGCGTCGGGATCGTCGAAGCTGGCCTCGAGATCCCAGCGATAGCGGCGCGCCGCCTTGTCGAGCTCTTCCTGCTTGGGCGGCTCGTCGCGCAGCTTGGCCAGCACCGCGATGCCCTCGCGCACCAGCGCCGGCACGTGCTTGTGCACGCAGGCGCCGTCGATCTCGTAGAGGCCCGAGTCGACGAACGGCTCCAGCGAGGCCGAGGTGTAATAGGCGAGCCCGAGCTCGTCGACGACGCGGGTGTGCAGCCGCGTCGACATGCCGTCGTCGACGATGCGGCCGAACGCGATCAGCGCCGGAAAATCGGGATCGGTCTCGGGGAACGCGCGAAACAGGACCTGCACGTTGGTCTGCGAGCCTTCGCGCCGCACATAGAGGAAGCGCGGCTTGTCCTGCGCATCGGGCGGCGCCGTCACCTCGAGCGCCGTGCCCGACGGCAGCCCGCCGAACGCGCGGTGCAAGGTGCCGATGATGTCGTCGCGCTTCACGCAGCCCGAGACCGCCAGCACCATGTTGCGCGCGCCGTAGTGCGAGGCGAAGTGGCGGCGCACGTCGGCGTCGTCGAAGCGCTCGACGTTCTCGTAGGGCCCGGTGATGCGATAGCCGAGCGGATGATCGGGCCAGACCTCGAGGCGCGCCAGGTCGTCGATGTTGACCAGGCGCCCGTCCTCGTCGTGATCTTCGTGCATCTCCTCGAGCACGATGCGCCGCTCGACGTCGACGTCGGCGAACGCCGGCGACGAGAAGATCTCGCCGAAGAGCTCGAGCCCCGGCTGCAGCGTCTCCGGATGCAGCGAGATCTGATAGAGCGAATAGTCGCGCCCGGTCTCGGCGTAGAGCGTGCCGCCGAGCGCCTCGATGGCGTGGTTGAGCGCGTAGGCGTCGGGCAGGCGCGCCGTGCCGCGAAAGAGCATGTGCTCGAGAAAATGCGACAGCCCGTTGTCGGCGACGGTCTCGTAGCGCGAGCCGACGCGCGCGTACATGACGACGGACACCGAATGCAGGTGCGGCAGCTCGACGGTGACGACGGTGAGCCCGTTGGGAAGGACGTCCTTGTGCCGCGAAAAAAGCATTTGGGATCTGGTAGCATATTGGCGTGCCGTTCCTGAAAAAGGTGGTCGTCGGCGAGGACGAGGACGCCATCGCGCATCTCATCGAGGCCACGCTCGGCGACGCCGGCTGGCTCTGCCTGCGCGGGCGCGACGGCGAGGCGGCGCTGGCGATGGTGCGCGAGGAAGATCCGGACCTCTTGATCCTCGACGTGCTGATGCCGCGCATGGACGGGCTCGAGACGGTCAAGCGGCTCAAGGCCGATCCGGTGCTCTCGAAGGTGCCGGTGCTGATGCTGACGTCGCTCAGCTCGGTCGACGACAAAGTGCGCGGCCTGTCCGCCGGCGCCGACGATTATCTGGGCAAGCCGTTCGATCTGCGCGAGCTCTACGCGCGCGCCCACGCGCTCGTGCGTGCCAGCCGGCGCGAGCGCGATCGCTCGCCGATCACCGATCTGCCCGGCCCCAACGCGCTCGACGAGGCGATGGCGACGGAGCTCGCGCGCGGCGAGCGCTTCGCGCTGGTGTTCCTCGAGATCGACGGCTTTGATCGCCTGCGCCACGCGCAAGGTTGGACCGCCGGCGTCGAGGTGGTGCAGTCGGTCGCCGCGGCGCTGCGTGCCGCCGTCGCCGATCAGCCGAGCGCGCGCCTGGTGCATCTCGGCGGCGACGACTTCGCGGTCATCACGCCCGGCCACGGCGCCAACGCGCTCGCCGACGCGGTGCAGTCGGCCGCCGACGAGACGCTGCGCCCGCGCGAGCTCGCCGCCGACGTCACGCTCGTCGACTCCGACGGCGCGCGCAACGCTGCCGACCTGGCGCACAAGGTCGCCTTGGCGCGCTCGCGCCGCAGCGGATGAGCATCGTCATCGCGTCGCTCGCGGGGACGGCGCTCGGACGCTATCGGCTCGTCGAGAAGCTGGGGTCGGGTGGGATGGCGACGGTCTATCGCGCCGACGATCCGACGCTCGGCCGCCAGGTCGCGGTCAAGGTGATGCACCCGTTCATCGCCGCGCGCTCGGAGGCGGGCAGCCGCTTCGAGCGCGAGGCCAAGGCCGTCGCCGGCCTGCGCCATCCCAACGTGATGGCGCTGCACGATTATGCGCCGGCGTCGGGCGACCATCCCGCGTATCTGGTGATGGAGCTTCTGACCGGCCCGTCGCTGCAGCGCTTCATGGGCGAGCACGGTGCGCCGCTGGCCGAGGTCGCGGCGATGCTCGGCCTGCGCATCGCGCAGGCGCTCGGCGCGGCGCACGCGCGCGGCGTCGTGCATCGCGACGTCAAGCCCGAGAACGTCATGTTCGACGGGCACAGGGTCGTGCTGTGCGACTTCGGGATCGCGCGCGTCGCCGCCGCCGACGGCGTGACGGCGACGGGCGCGGTGCTCGGATCGCCGGCGTACATGTCGCCCGAGCAGGCGTCGGGCGCCGAGATCGACGCGCGCTCGGATCAGTTTTCGCTGGGCGCGCTGCTTTATCAGCTGGCGACCGGCGGGCTGCCGTTTTCCGGAACCTCGCCGCTCGTGACCATGGCCAAGATCGTCAAGGGCGATCACGCGCCGCCGACGGCGAAGAATCCGCGCGTGCCGCCCTATCTCGAGCGCGTCATCGAGCGCCTGTTGCGCACGGCGCCGGATCAGCGGTTTCCGTCGGTGGACGCGTGCGCCGAGGCGCTGCGCGACGGCCTCACCGCCGACGGCTTCGGCGACGTCGACGTCGAGCTCGCGGCCTACCTGCGCGATCCGGCCGCCTACAACGCGGCGGCGGAGGGGCGCATCGTCGACGCGGCGCGCGCGCAGGCCGATGCGGCGCGGGCGCGCGGCGAGACGGCGCGCGCGCTCGGGGCGGCCAATCGGGTGCTCGCCTGGCGTCCCGACGACGCGCGCGCGCTGGCGCTGACCGCGGGCTTGTCGGCGCGACCGCGGCGCGTGGCGATGCTGGTAGCGGCGGTGGCGTTCGTCGTCGCCGGCGCGGGCGCCATCGGCTGGCGCATGATGCACGTCAGAGAGCTATCAGCCGTCAGCC
>DASXOU010000059.1:0-5375 GCA_036494045.1 Polyangia bacterium
GCGGCCGCCGCACCACGAGCATGACGCCGAGCCAGCCCGCGAGCGCGACCGCCCAGACGAGCTGCGGCGCGGCGGCGAGCTGCGATTTTCGCAGCTTCAGATCGACGACCAGCCCGAAGAGCGCGAGCGCCACGACGAACGGAACGATGGGCAGCGGCTCGAGCGTGACCAGCGGCGCGGGCGGGCGCACGGCGCGGACGATGAGAAGAAGAGCTATGCCGATCGTAGCAAACATGCACGGAACCAGATATCCTCGCGCTTCACCGAACGGGGGCTCTTCGCGATGCGCGCGCTCGCAACTCTTGGCTTGGCCCTGATGACGACGTCGACGCTGCTCGTCGCGTGCGGGCCGGTGGCGTACGACTATAGCAAGGAACCGGATCCGCGGAAGGAGGAGTTCGTCCTCGGCGTCAACGACGCCATCCGCATCAACGTGTGGAAGAATCCGGAGCTATCGGGCGACGCGCGCGTGCGGCCCGACGGCACCATCACGATGCCGCTCATCGGCGACATCAAGGCGGCGGGACGTACGCCGTCGGCGCTGAAGGCGGAGATCACCAAGCGGCTGCAGAGCTTCGTGCGCGACGAGGGGGCGATCGTGTCGATCGCGGTGACCGAAGTGAACAGCTATCGCTTCACCGTCGCCGGGCAGGTCGAGAAGCCGGGGCTGTTGACGGCGAAGTATTACGTGACCGCGGCGGAGGCGATCGCGATGGCGGGCGGGCTCAACCGCTTCGCCAATCCGCATCGGCTGGTCCTCGTGCGCAGCGACGCGCACGGCGCGCGCCGCATTCCGCTCGACTACGATCGCATTGCGTCGGGCGAGCATCCCGAGGAGAACCTGCCCATGCTCAGCGGCGACACGCTCTTCGTCGAGTAGGCTGCCGCGGCCAGACGGCTAGACGTTGGCTGGACGTCGGCTAGACGCGCGCGAGCAGCACGCCGAGATGCAGGTGGCGCGGCAGCTCGTGGTTGAGGCGGAGCAGCTCGTTCTCGGTGGTGCGGCCGGCGTGCGCGACGATGATGACCCCGTCCATCATCTCGATCGCCGCCAGGTGCTCGCCGAGCTTCTTGAAGCCGGTGAGATCGACGACGACGTGCGAGAAGATCTCGATTGAATGTTGGATCACGCGCGCGAGCTGCGGCACGCCGGCGCCGGCCTGGCCCGCGTGCGCGGGCGTGAGCAGCGCCAGCTGGCCGCGCAGCCAGCGCGTGGCGAACATCGACTCGTCGTCGCTGGCGCTCTCGCCGACGGCGATGCGCGAGATCGCCGGCCAGCGGATGTTGGCGTCGACGTAGGCGGCGGTGGCGGCGGTGACGTCGACGAGCGAGAGCCCGAGCTGCACGCCGATCGAGGTGACACCGATGTCGCCGGACGCGGGCAGAAGGCCGATGATGCGGCGCTCGCTCTCCTTGATGCGGCTGGCGATGCTGGTGCAGTCGGCGCGCACCGCGGTCGTGGTGCGCTCGTCGAGCTGCAGGCCGAGCGCCTCGAGCGTGACGTCGTCGAGCAGCAAGATCCCAGCATAGCATCGTCGCTGGCGCGTCGTGATAGGCTGCACGCCATGTCCTGTCGCGCGCCCGCTCGGGCGACGCTCGCGATTCCGCTCCTCATCCTGGTTCCGGCGATCGCGCACGCCAAGGTGACCATTCAGGGCACCGGCACGGTGACGGCGGGCTACACCGACAACGTCTTGAACGCGCCCGATCAGCCGACCGCGGGCGCCTCCCCGCGCGAGGGTGACGCGCTCTTCCAGCTCATCCCCGGCGTGGTGATCGCTTCCTTGGCGCCGCGCTTCATGGAGCGGCTCGTCTACACCTTCACGGCCGATCTGTTCGCGCGCCACAGCGAGGCCGACTCGTACTCCAACATGCTCGATTGGGCGGGCACGTTCCTGATCTCGCCGACATCGCGGCTGACGCTGACGCTGGATACGCAACAGGGGCGGATCTCGACGTTCACCATCAATCAGCCGTCGTCGGGCACCACCGTCGGCGTGCTGGCGCAGAACAACTCCACGAACTTCTTCAGCCAGGATGTCGCCGAAGACCTCGACACCACGCCGGCGCCCGGCTGGCGCGTGACACAGGGGGCCTTCTTTCGCGCGTTCGTGACCATCGATCGCGGCAAGCTGCCCGACTCGTACAACGCCATCGCCAGCGTCGGCGCCGAGCGGCTCTTCGCCAAGGACGCGGTCGGCCTGACGCTGAGCGCGAACTTCGTGCAGTACATCCAGCCGCGCGATCCGACCACCGACGTGCCGCTCGGCTTCGACGACAAGCAGGTGCTCACTTCGCTGGCGGCGCGCTGGCGGCGCGACTGGTCGCCGATGTGGAACACGGAGGCCGATCTCGGCGTCATCTCGCTCGTCGGCGCGTCGGCGGATCCGACGGCCTCGACGGAGACGACGTGGCAGCCGAGCGCGCTGGCGGCGCTGCGCTGGGTGCGCGACATCGGCTCGGCGGAGCTGCACTACCTGCACACGGCGACGCCGAATTCGCTGGCCGGCAACACCTTCGCCGTCGACGAAGTGGCGCTGCAGGCGGGCGTGCCGCTGTTGCGCGCCAAGATGCTCATCGGCGCGACGGTGGCCTATCAGCACGCCAAGCTGATCGCGCTGGCGCCGGACGCGCCGCAAGCGACGGCGGACCTGGCGCTCCTCGACGTCACCATCGGATATCAGGCGCTGGCGTGGCTGCGCGTGTTCGTGCGCTACTCGCTCTACGATCAGTTCGGCTCGCCGGCGGTGAACGGCGCGCCGTCGGCGCTGCCCGATCTCACGCGCAACGTCGTGATGGCCGGCGCCAACGTCGTCTACCCGGCGGTGGCGGCGGTGCGCGCGCCGCTGCGCGGGGCCGCGCGCGTCGACGAGGCCGACCAGCAGGCGTTCCCCGAGCCGCACGCGGCGCCGCCGCAATGACCACTTGGAGGAGACCATGAAGAAGATGATGTTGGCTGCGCTGCTCGCGGGTGCCGCGGCGTGTGGACCGCCGCTGAAGCAGACGCCGATCGAGGAGATCCCGAAGCTGACCAAGCTCGACGACGTGATGGACAATCAAGCGACGGTGATGGACCCGTTGTTCAAGAAGATCGGGCAGGCCACGTTCACCGACGCGGATTGGGCGGCGCTGACGTCGGCGGCGGCGCGCGTGCAGGCGACCAGCCTCAAGATCAAGGACTTCACGAAGGGCGCGGAGTTCGACGCGCTGGCGATGAAGCTCAATCAGCAGGCCGGCGACCTGGCGGCGCGCTACACGAACAAGGACGCGGCGGCGGCGAACGCGGCGCTCGGCAACATGAAGGCCACGTGCAAGGAGTGCCACAAGAAGTACCGCTAGCGCCCTCTTCGCGTTTCTGAGCTTCCAGCGTCAATCGCATCGCCGGCAGACGGCCCATGGCGCGTTCCTCGTGCGCTGTGGCGCAATCCTGTTGTCGGGCCGTCGTACCTCGGTGCGAGCGGAGGCGGCGAATGCGCATTTCGATCCTGAGTTTCGTGGCGATGATGGCAGCGGCCGGATGCACGCGACAGAACGGCGGCGTATGCCAGGCGAACGCCAGCGTCGCGTGCACCTGCACCGACGGGCGCGCCGGCGCGCAGCTGTGCGACGACAGCGGGGGGCTCGGGCTGTGCGTGTGCGCGGGCGCCGGCGCAGACCTCGGCGGCGGCGGAGGCACGGGTGGCAACGGCGCTTCCGACGGCGGCGCGGGCATCGGCGGCGGTGGCGGCGGCGGCGGTGGCGATGGCGGTGGTGGCACCGGCGGCACCGGCGGTGGCGGTGGCACGTCCACGCCCGGCGGCCCGATGGTGCTGTCGTTCAGCGCCAACGCCACGTCGATGCTCCCGAGCCAGATGGTCACCTTCAACGCCGTCGTCACGCACCCCGCGGGGCTCGATGCGCTCGCCGGCGCGTCGCTCACCACGCCGGACGGCCACGCGACCTACGGCGCGCTCGCCTCGGCGGCGCAGAAGGGCAGCTTTACGCTCACGCTCGACTGGAACCAGATCAACCAGACGGCGATGATCGAGTTCGCCTCCGAAGACGATCGCGTCTTCCGCGCCGTCTTCTACGACACCTCGGGCCGCACCGCGACAGCGACGGTGACGATCGCGCTCAACTGCGAAGGCGCGCCCGCCTGCGGCGGCACGTGCTACGGCGAGCTCGAGCCGACCTGCACCACGCACCTGGTCCCATCGACGACGGCGCCGACCTCGTGCGCGGCGGTCTGCGCCGCCGCCGGCGGCTGGTGGGTCATCAACTGCAACTTCACCGACGAGCCACCGCCGTTCCCCGACGTCGCCGCCGGCCTCGTCGTCTACAAAGGCCCCGCCGGCGACGAGCCGAGCCAAATCGGCGACGGCACCCAGGCGCTGCCGGCCTCGATGATGGACATGTACGGCGACACCGTGACCTTCGAATCGGTGAGCTGCTGCTGCCACCAGCCGGGCACCTGATGCGCGCCGCGACTCTATCGATGTTGACGGCGATCCTGGCAGCCTGTGGCGGCGGCGGCGGCGGTGCGTGCTCGCCCGGAGCGAGCGTCGCGTGCGCCTGCACCAACGGACGCAGCGGCGCCCAGATCTGCGCCAGCGACGGCAACCTCGGCGCTTGCGTGTGCGACGGCGGCACCGGCAACGGCAATGGAACCGGCGGTGGAGGCAGCAGCGGCGGCGGCGGCGGCAGCGGTGGCGGTGGCGGCAGCAGCGGCGGTGGCACGTCGACGCCCGGCGGCCCCATGGTGCTCACCTTCGGCTCGAGCGCCTCGGCCCTCACCGGCAGCGGCGCCGTTACCTTCAGCGCCGTCCTCACGCACCCCGACGGCCTCGACGCGCTCGCCGGCGGCACCCTCACCACCGCCGACGGCGCGCTCACCTACGGGCCGTTCGATGCCGGTACGCAAAAGGGCGCCTACTCGCTCACCCTCAGCTGGGAGCAGATGCATGAGACCCTGCCGATCGACTTCGTGACGAGCGAGAGCCGTTCTTTCGTCGCCGTCTTCTACGACACCGCCGGCCGCACCGCGACGCAAACCGCCTCGGTCACGCTCGCGTGTCCGGGCGGCGTCCCGGCGTGCAACGGCGCCTGCGTTGCGGTGGAGCCGACGGGCGGCTTGCCGAGCGCCTGCCAGACGCAACTGGTCGCGGCAGCGACGCGAACAGCGTGCGACACCGTTTGCGCGAGCGCCGGGCTGAAATGCTCGCCCGTCTGCCTCGTCGATCTCGCCGAAGGCTGGACGTACTACGCTGCCCGAGCCGAGTACAGCGACGGCGCGACCACGAGCCCGGGATATCTCGCCAGCTGCTCGGACGCACCCCCTGCGCAGGGCCAGGACTCCGGCGGGTCGACCGTCACCTTCAGCTCGGAGTCGTGCTGCT
>DASXOU010000060.1:0-18060 GCA_036494045.1 Polyangia bacterium
GAGCTCGTTCTCCATCTTCATGGCCTCGACGACCACCACGCCCTGGCCCGACTTGACCTCGTCACCGACCGCGACGAGCACCTTGACCACCTTGCCCGGCATCGGCGACTGCACGGCCGAGGCGCCGGTCTTCGGCGGCGGCGCGGCGCGGCCCGCGACCTTGGCGCGCGCCGAGGTCAGCTTGAGCGGCACGGTGCGATTGTCGACGGTGACGTTGAGATCTGGCGCGACGCCGTCGACGTCGACGACGAGCTGCCGGCCGCCGCCGTCGGGCACGAGCGACCAGGTCGAGGCGCGCGCGCCCGCGGACACGCGCACCGCTTCGTAGACGCGCGAGCGCCCGCCGTGCGTGACTCGTACGCGCGCGCCGTCGATCTTCTCGACGGCGATTTCCGTCTCACCGCCCGCGATCTCGACCGCGAAGCGATGGATCATCGCGCTTCGGGAAGCGGCAGCTTGAGTCCGACCAGCTCGACCCACTCCTTGGCCGCCCAGACGACGCCGATGAGCAGGTTGACCGGATCGCCGAGGAACTTGGGATCGTTCTTCTCGAACACGTAGTGCCCGATGAACTGCAGGATCCATCCGCCGACGAACAAGCCGCCGCCGAGCAGCGGATTGAACGGGAAGATCGGGAGCGACGCGACGATCATCGGAATGCCGAACATGTGCGTCAGCCGCGTTCCGAAGTGCCGGTGCCCCTCGCCGTATTCGTCGAGATATTCACGGAGCGACTTTGTTGCCATGGGCGACTTATACTACAACTGCCGGCCGACATGACACTGCAGCCGCTCGTATCAAACAAACGCATCCTCGTCTGTGTGGGGTCCGGCGGCGTCGGCAAGACGACGACGGCGGCCTCGCTCGGATTGGCGGGCGCGCGCGCGGGGCGGCGGACGCTGGTGCTCACAATCGATCCGGCAAAACGGCTGGCGAATGCGCTCGGATTGTCGACGCTTGGCCACGACGTGCAGGCGGTGCCGCCGGAGAAGGTCGCATTGGGCGGCGCGCCGGTCGCGGGCTCGCTCGACGCGATGATGCTCGATCAGAAGCGCGCGTTCGACGAGATCGTGGCGCGCTACGCCAAGGATCCCGAGTCGCAGAAGCGGATCATGGGCAATCGCATCTACCAGCAGATCTCGTCGACCCTGGCGGGGTCGCACGAGTACGCGGCGATGGCCAAGCTCTACGAGATCGCGGGCGAGAAGAAGTACGACTTGATCATTTTGGACACGCCGCCGACGGCGAACGCGCTCGACTTCCTCGACGCGCCCGAGCGGCTGACCTCGGCGATCGATTCGCCCGCGATCCAGTGGTTCACCAAGCCCTACGCGGCGGCGGGGCGCTTCTCGCTCAAAGCGGTGGGAATGGGCGCGGCGTTCGTGCTCAAGCGATTGGGGCGCTTCGTCGGCTCGGCGTTTCTCGACGACATGTCGCGCTTCTTCTTCGAGTTCAACGCCATCCTCGGCGGCTTCAAGGAGCGCGCGCGTGAGGTTTTCGAGCTTCTGCGCGGCAGCGACGTGGCGTTCGTGCTGGTGTCGTCGGCGGAGCCGGCATCGGTCGACGAGGCCATCTATTTCTACGAGCGGCTCGAGAAGTCGAAGATGCCGCTCGGCGCGTTCGTGGTCAATCGCGTGCATCACGCGGCGCCGTCGCGGCTCGGGCGCGAGCAGGTGGTCGAGCGGCTGCAGGAGCGGCCCGAGCTGCGCGGCTACTCGCCCGACGACATCGTGCAGGTGGCGAGCGACTTCGATCGGACGCACAAGGAGTTTCAGGCGCTCGCCGAGGTCGACGCGCGCGAAGTGGCGCGCCTCGGGCAGCGCGCGGGCAAGAGCGCGCCGGTGGTGACGGTCCCGTTCTTCGATCAGGACATCTACGACGTGAGCGGCCTGTCGCAGATGGTCCGCTACCTCAGCGGCTGATCTTCCAGCTCTTGATGACGTCGGCGGCCACCTGGGCGCCGGCGCCCTTGGGCGCGCCGAAGACGAGGACCAGCTTGTCGCCCTCGCGCGTGGCCAGCCAGTCGGAGCGGGCGCCGTCGCCGTCGGCGAGCTTCTTCATGAGGCGCTGCGCGACGGCTTCGGCCTCCTTGGCGTCGCCTTCGGTGTCCCACGTCGAGTAGTCGACGACGGTGACGGCGCCGGCGTCACCCGGCTCGGCGAAGGCGACCTCGCGATCGCCGCCCCAACCGGCGGCGGCCTTCTCGGCGATGGCGGCGACGTCGTTGTCGGGCGACGGCGCGGGCGCGGCTTTCTTGGGCGCGGGCGTCGTTGCCGGCGGCGCCGGCGCGGTGGCGAACAGGATCTTCATGAACAGCTCGCCGAAGACGTCGCGCCGCACCTCTTTGCGTCCGGCCAGCGACGGCAGCGGCGCCGGCGTGACCTTCACCGGATGCTCGTGCGCGGCGTACTTCTCGGGATGCATGACCTGCTCGGTCGACTCGGGCGGCTCCTTGAAGATCTCGTCGACCTTCGACCACGGCTGCGAGCGTCGCACCGACTCGATGAACAGAAGGCCAGTCAAATAGGGAAACATCAGCGTCTCGCGCACGAACTGCGGCGCCTTGTCGAACTGCGGCGTCTGACCGAAGCTGCCCGACACGAGCTGCTTGCCCATCTGCGCGATCAGCTCGCCGAGCTGCTCGGGCGGGAGCCCCGCCGCCTGCGCCTGGAACTCGAGCATCACCGCCGTCGCGTCGCCCTCGACGAGCGCGGAGTGGGCGAGCTGGCGATCGCCGTCGTCCTTGATGGGCGTGGCGAACCTCTTGAGATCGAAGTGCTGGTCTTGCAGCGCGTGCTCGATCTCGTGCGCCATCGCCGGGCGCTGCATCTCGAGCGGGAGCCAGTCGGCGATGTAGAGCTTGGCGGCGAACGGATCGTAGAAGCCGGCCACCTGCTCCATCAATAGATCGAGGAGCAGCTTCTCGTAGTCGACGTCGGCGGGCAGAAGGCCGAGGCGCTTGAGCACGCGCGCTTCGATGTGCACTTCGTCGGGCGTGTACTCCTTGCCGATGCGATCCTTGAGCTTGGCGCCGATCTCTTCTTTGGTGAGCACGCCGCGGAGCAGCGGCGCCTTGAGCGGAAGGCCGCGCAGCGCGGAGACCTGGCGCGCGATCTCGTCGGCGGCGGCGAGGAGCGCGTCCTTCGGCGCCTTGGGCGCGGTCTTCGGCGGCGGCGGCGCGGCGGGCTTCTTCTTGGCGACGGCCGGCGTCGCGGCGATGCAGCACGCGAACGCGCAGGCCACTACGCGGACGAATCTCATGGCGCGCATCCTAGCAGACTACGCGCTACGCGGCCTTGGCCAGGGCGACGCGGTTGCGGCCGTCGCGTTTGGCGATGTAGAGCGCGGCGTCGGAGCGCGCCACCAGCGACGCCAGCGACGGCTCGCCGCCGACGGCGAGCGCGGCGACGCCGACCGACGCGGTGATCTTGAGCGGCACGGCACCGATGAAGAACGTGCTCGACTCGATGGTCGAGCGAATGCGCTCGCCGACGACCTTGGCGCCGGCGGCGCCGACGTCGGGCAAAAGAACGAGGAACTCTTCGCCGCCGTAGCGGGCGAGCAGATCGCTGGTGCGCAGGCAGCCGCGCACGACCTCGACGAAGCGCACGAGCACGGCGTCGCCGCCGAGGTGGCCGTACTTGTCGTTGACGCGCTTGAAGTGATCGAGGTCGAGCAGCAGCGCCGACAGCGACGCGCCGGTGCGGCGCACGCGCGCGACCTCCTTGTCGCCGAGCTCGAAGAGCGAGCGGCGGTTGAAGACGCCGGTGAGCTCGTCGGTCATCGCCAGCCGCTCGATCTCGTGCTCCTGGCGCTCGCGCTGCAGGAGCAGGAAGCCGAGCGACATGGCGAGCGTGACCGCGTGGCCGGCGAACGCGGTGATCGGCGAGAGCGGCGTCTGCAGCACGCTGATCACGCGATCCGGCATGATGGCGGCGGCGAGCGCGCGCGCGGCGAACACGACGGCGCCGCCGAGCGCGCCGGCGGCGACGAGCGGGGCGCCGCGGCCGGGAATGTCGCGGCCGATGCGGCGCGCCTCTCGCGCCACGATCGCGAGCACGCCGGCGATGATGAGGCAGACGATGATGAGGCGCGGCGCCGGATGGCTCGCCAGCGCGATCGACACCATGCCGTTGGCCAGCACCATGGCGACGTGCCACATCCTGGCGAACGGACGTCGCGCGAGCGCATAGAGCGCGGCCAGCTGCAGCGTGATGCTGAGCGCGCCCGCGGCGTTGACGACGAGGATGGTGCCGATGCTGCCGACGAGCGGCGTCCCGTGCCACATGAAGCCGAAGCTGAGCGCCTGTAACGCCAGCGACGCCGACCAGGCGGCCACGCCGTAGCGCTGCTTGCCGGGAATGGCGAGCCACAGCGCCGCGGCGAGCACGAGGTCGTCGAGGGCGAGTGCGAGGATCAGCGTCGGTGCGTCGAGCATGCGGCCCCGCGCCATCGTAGCAGCTCTTGCGCGCGCGTAGAAGCCGCCATAGGTTTCCCCTCCCGATGTCGCGCAGGGAAGACGCCAGCGGTGATTCGTCGCCTTCGTCGTCGTCGTCGTCGTCGTTGGCGGGAGTCAGCGCCGCCAACGGCTTCGCGGCGATCGCGCGTCTTGTGCAGGCGGACGATCAAAATGTGCGTTCGAACAAAAAAATTGTGCGCGTGCACAATACCGCCGGCTCGTTCCAGGCGATGTTGTGCGCGGAGCTGTCAGCACTGCCCGGGCAGGTGCGCCCGCTCGTCGCGGTGACGGCGGACGAAGCCTCCGCGCAGGCGCTGGCGCGCGACCTGCGGTTCTTTCTGGCGAACGCGGCGGTCGGGCCGGAGAACGATCCGACGGCGCCGTCGCGCGTCGCGCACCTGCCGTGGCTGGAGACGACGCCGTGGGCCGATGTCTCGCCCGATCGGCGCGCGATCGTGCAGCGCATGTCGACGCTGTTCCGCTTGTCGCAGGGGATGTCGGCGGAGGTGCTGGTGGCGTCGGCGCCGGCGTTGGCGCGACGGGTGGTGCCGCGCGCGGCCTACAGCGATCTCGTCGACCTGGTGCAGAAGGGCGAGGAGATCGATCGCGACGCGCTCATCGGAAAGCTGGTGTCGGGCGGCTACGCGCGCATGCCGGTGGTCGAGGACGCGGGCACCTTCGCCGTGCGCGGCGGCGTCATCGACGCGTTCGTGCCGCTCTATCGCTTTCCGCTGCGCCTCGAGCTCTTCGGCGATCTGGTGGAGTCGATCCGCTTCTTCGATCCGGAGACGCAGCGGACCATGCGCGCCGTCGACGAGATCTACGTGCACCCCGTGCGCGAGACGGTGCGCACGCGCAACAATCGACTGCGCGATCGCATCCTCGAAGCGGGCGATCGCGCCGAGCAGCCGTCGTCGAAGACGCGGGCGATGCTCGATCAGATCGAGAAGGGCGAGGACTTCTTCGGCATCGAGGCGCTGACGCCGGCGTTCCACGAGCGCATGGCGTCGATCGGCGAGTACCTGCCCGCGGGAACGCTCCTCTTCGTCGACGAGCCCGACGCGTGCATCGAGGCGCTCGCGCTCGAGCTCGATGAAGCGGCCGAGTCCTACGCGGCGCGCCTCGGCGAGCATCGGCTCGCCTTTCCGCCCGAGGACTTCTACGTGTCGACCGACGAGCTGCGCGCGCTCTTCGATCGCGGGCCGCGCGTCGAGGCGCACCAGCTCGAGGTCGTGCAAGACGGCAGCGCCGCCGCGATCCCGGTCGTGCGCTTCGCCGTCGATCAGCACCGCGATCTGGCGATCGAGCTGCAGCGCGCGCGCGCCGAGAAGCACGAGGAGCTCTTGCGTCCGCTGGCAGCGCGGCTGCGCGACTGGCGCGACGAAGGCGTGCGGACGATGATCGCCGTGCCCAACTTGCAGCACGCCGAGCGGCTCGAGTCGCTGCTCAAGGGCTACGGCATCGTGCCCCATCTGCATCGTATCGTGCAGACGCACAATATCCTTGATGCGACTGCACAACGAGTGAACGTCGAGATCGTGCTCGGCGCGCTCGGGCACGGCTTCGAGCTGCCGCTCGACGGCGCGGCGCTCATCTCCGAGCAGGAGATCTTCGGCGAGAAGGCGGCGCGGCGCGCACCGCAAAAACCGAAGCGCGCGTTCGTCGAGGCCGACTTCAAGCGGCTGCAGCCGGGCGACTTCGTCGTCCACAAGCTGCACGGCGTCGGCATCTACAAGGGGCTGACCAAGCTGCCGCTGCGCTCGGGCAATAAGGAAGTCGCGGTCGACTTCCTGCATCTCGAGTACGACGGCGGCGCGCTCTACCTGCCGGTGTGGCGGCTCAACGAGGTGCAGGCGTACGCCGGCGCCGAGGGCATCAAGCCCAAGCTCGACAAGCTCGGCGGCGAAACCTGGAAGAAGACGCGCGCCAAGATCTCCAAGGAGGTGCGCCAGCTCGCCGAGGAGCTCTTGCAGCTCTACGCGCAGCGGCGCGCGCTGCCGGGCACTTCCTACGCGCTCAACGCGGCGATGGAGACGATGTTCCGCGAGTTCGAGGCGACCTTCCCCTTCGAGGAAACCCCCGATCAGCAGCGCGCCATCGACGAGGTGCTCGGCGATCTCGACGAGCAGCGGCCCATGGATCGCCTCGTCTGCGGCGACGTCGGCTACGGCAAGACCGAGGTCGCGTTGCGCGCGGCGCTCAAGGTCGTGCTCGCCGGCAAGCAGGTGGCGGTGCTGGCGCCGACGACGGTGCTGGTCGAGCAGCACGCGGTCAACTTCACGGCGCGCTTCGCCGGGCTGCCGGTGAAGGTCGAATCGCTCTCGCGGTTCAAGGCGCGCGCCGAGCAGCAGGAAGTGTTGAAGGGGCTCGCCGCCGGCGGCGTCGACGTCGTCGTCGGCACGCATCGCCTCTTGTCGAACGACGTGGCGTGGAAGCAGCTCGGGCTCGTCATCGTCGACGAGGAGCAGCGCTTCGGCGTCACGCACAAAGAGCGGCTCAAGAAGATGCGCACGCAGGTCGACGTGCTGACGCTGACGGCGACGCCGATTCCGCGCACGCTGCACATGGCGCTCATGGGGCTGCGCGATCTGTCGATCATCACCACGCCGCCCGCCGATCGCCTCGCGATTCGCACGATGGTATCGCGCTACAACGACGCCGTCGTGCTCGAGGGCGTCAAGCGCGAGCTGGCGCGCGGCGGCCAGGTCTTCTTCGTGCACAACCGCGTCGAGGACATCCACGAATGGGCGGGCAAGCTGCGCGAGCTTCTGCCCGGCGTGCGCCTCGTCGTCGGCCACGGGCAGATGGCGGCCGAGGAGCTCGAGAAGGTGATGGTCGACTTCGTCGACGGCAAGGCCGACGTGCTTCTGTGCACTACGATCATCGAGAGCGGCCTCGACATCCCGCGCGCCAACACCATGTTCGTCAACCGCGCCGACATGTTCGGCCTGGCGCAGCTCTATCAGCTGCGCGGTCGCATCGGCCGCGCGCGCGAACGCGCCTTTTGTTACCTCATGATTCCGCCCGAGGAGGCGCTCGGCTCCGACGCCAAGAAGCGGCTCGCCGTCTTGCAGCGGTTCACCGAGCTGGGCGCGGGATTTCAAATCGCGTCGCACGATCTCGAGATCCGGGGCGCCGGCGATCTGCTCGGCGCCAAGCAGTCGGGCGCCATCGCCGCCGTCGGCTTCGAGACCTACACGACGATGCTCGAAGAAGCGGTCGCGGCGCTCAAGGGCGAGCCGATCCACGAGGAGAACGATCCCGAGCTCACCTGCGACTCGGCCGGCTTCATCCCCGACGACTACCTGCCCGACGTCGGCCAGCGCCTCGAGTTCTATCGCCGTTTGTCGTCGGCGCGCGACGAAGCGGAGGTGCACGAGATCATCGTCGAGCTCACCGATCGCTACGGGCCGCCGCCCGACGAGGTCGACGTGCTCGCCGACATCATGACGGTCAAGGGCCTCGGCCGACGCCTGGGCGCGCGCGCGATCGAGCTGACCGAGGTGCGGCTCGGCCTGGCGCTCGCCGACGACACGCCGCTCGAGCCGGCGGCGGTGATGCGCCTCGTGAATGCGAAAAATTCTCCGTGGAAGCTGACGCCCGACATGCGCCTGCAGCGCACGTTTCTCGGCGGGGAGCGCGATCAGCGCGTGCAGCTGGCGAAGAAGCTGCTCTCGGATCTCTTGGCGAGCGCCAAGAAGTAGCGGCTACTCCTCTTCGTCTTCGTCGTCGCCGCCGGCGAGGTCGTCGTCGTCGTCACCACCGACGGCGCTCGGCAGCTCTTCTTCTTCGTCGTCGGCCGCCGCGTCGACGTGCTCGTGCTCGCTGTTGCCGCCGAACGTGTCGCGGTCGTGGCCGAAGCCGCCGCCGCCGGCGCTGCCGCCGCCGAAGCCGCTCGCCGGCCGCTCCTCACGCCGCTCGCTGCCGCCACCGACGGGCGCGACCTTGTCGACGATGGTGTCGGCCGCGTGCGCCCAGCCCGCGTCGAGCTCCTGCTGATCGCCGTTGGCGTCGTGATGCTCCGCCGGACGCTGCGACACGGGCTTGCGCGCCTCGGCCTTCTTGGCGTGCGCGTGTCCCGCCTTCGCCGTCGTGCCCTTACCCGTGCGCGGCTGGCGCGCCGCGCTCTTCTTCGGCTTCGACGGTTTTGCGGCGGCCTTCTTTTTCTTGCCGCCCGCTTTGGCCTTCGCCGACTTGGCGCTCGCTTTGGTCGGCGCGCTCTTCTTCTTCGGCTTGCTCTTGCTCTTGTGCTTCGCCTTCCCTTTGCTGCTCTTCTTGGACTTTGGCTTGGCCATGACGCCGCATTATAGGGGCTCGCGAAAAAGGTCTAGACACGAATTTATTTTCGTTATATCGTGTAATTAATAATACCAAATATTAGAATTAGAATAAGAGCTCCCCGAGGCTGACCAGGTTCCACCTACGGAGGAGAGCAATGCCATCTGCGTTGCGTGCGTCGTTGGTTCCGCAGGGTTTGTCGGAGATCGCCGAGGAGTTCAAGCTCCTCGACCAGCACCGGCGAACGCGCGGATTGTCGCTGACCGAAGCCGGTCGCTACCACACGCTGTTCGAGCGTCTCAGCGATACGCTGGCGCACGGCGAGCGTAATCGACGCGTCGACACGCGACAGTTTCTGCGTGTGCCGTTCCGCATGACGTTGACCATCCGTCGCGCCGACGGCATGCGCGCCGCCGTCTGTCACGACTTCGGCGGCGGTGGTTGCGCGGTCTCGTGCGCCGGAGATCGCTTCGAGCTCGACGACGACGTCTGGCTCGACGGCGCCGAGATCGAAGGCGAGCGCCATCCGCTGCACGGCCGCGCCACCATCGCGTGGACGCGTTTGCCGACGGGCGGCGAGCCGGCGCGCTACGGCCTCAAGTTCTGCATCGACGCCGACGAAGAGCGCGATCAGATCGATCGCCTGCTCTATCGCGTGCTCGACCGATTCCTCGCGAAGTGACGGTCGCTTGCCGTTGCCGACGGCGCGTGCTACCTCACCGTCATGCGACAGAAGCAGTTGACGTGGTGGCGCAAGAGCGCGTTCATCTTCGTCTCCGGCGCGTTCATGGCCGCGGGCGCCGTGATGCACGCCGCCTGCGAAGACGTCAAAGGCGCCAAGGCCTCCTCGCAGAAGCCCGAAGATCTGGCCGAGGTGCTGGCCAAGGTCGACGACGTCACCATCACCGTCGGTGAATTTCAGGAGCGCATCAACCAGCAGTCGCCCTATGTGCGCGCACGCTACACGTCGATGGAGCGCAAGAAGGAATTCCTCGACAACCTGGTGCGCTTCGAAGTTTTGGCCAAGGAAGCGGAGCGGCGCGGGCTTACAAAAGATCCTGAAGTCGTGCGCACGATGAAGCAGGTGATGATCCAGAAGCTCCTCAAGGATCAGTTCGACAAGCAGCGCATCGAGGACATCAGCGACGACGAGTGCAAGAAGTTCTACGACGCCCATCCCGAGCAGTTCAACAAGCCCGAGGAAGTGCGCGTCTCGTCGATTCTGGTCAAGGACAGCGCGACGGCGAAGAAGGTGATGAACGATTCGCGCATCAAGGGCGTCGACAACCAGCAGTTCCGCAACCTCGTCGCCGAGTATTCGCAAGATCTGGCGACCAAGGATCGCGGTGGCGATCTGCGCTACTTCGACGCCAAGACCAAGGACGTGCCCAAGCCCATCGTCGACGCGGCGTTTGCGCTCACCAACATCGGCGACGTGTCGGCGCCGGTGAAGACGGAGCAGGGCGTGGTGATCTTGAAGCTGACCGGACGGCGCAAGGCGCTCGTGCGCACCTTCGACGAGGTCAAGCAGCAGATCCGCAACCAGCTCTATCGCGACAAGCGGCAGGACTCGATGGAGGCGTTCGTCAAGGGGCTGCGCGCAAAGGCGAACGTGAAGATCGACGAGGGCAAGCTCGCCAAGGTGCAGATCGAAGGCGCGCAGCCGGGACAATATCCGGGGCCGGGGCTGCCGCCGCCCGGGCCGGGGCAGTTTCATCCGGGCGCGCCGGGCACGCCACAGGCGACGCCGGCGATGCCGGGCAACCCGGCGGGCTCGCAAGGTATCTCACTTCCTCCGGCGGGCTCGCCGAAGGCTGCCGAGCCGCCGAAGTAAGACATGAAGCTGCGAATTGTCGTCGTCGTCGCCGCGCTCTTGGCGGCCGTTTCCCTGGCGCGCGCTGCGCGCGTGGTCGATCGCGTCGTCGCCGTCATCAACGACGACATCGTGCTCGCGACCGAGGTCGAGCAACAGGCGGCGACGATGTATCGCGGGCCCGATCCGGAGACCGCCGAAGGCAAGAAGCAGTGGGAGGAGACCAAGCACAAGGCGCTCGATCAGATGATCGACAGCAAGCTCGTGCAGCAGGAGGCGAGTGAGCTCAAGCTGTCGGTCGCGCCCGACGAGGTCGATCGCGCCGTCACGCAGGTGCGCGAGCAGAACCATCTCGACGAAGCCACGTTCAAGCAGGCGCTCGAGCAGCAGGGCTTCTCGATGGAAGCGTATCGGAAGATGCTGAAGAAGCAGATCCTCGAGCTCAAGGTGCTCAACACCGCGGTGCGCTCGCGCGTCACCGTCAGCGACGATGAAGTGAAGACCTACTACAAGCAGAACGAGAAGCTGGTGGCTGGCGATCGGCAGGCGCACCTGCGGCAGATCCTCATCGCCGTGCCCGACAAGGCCAGCGACGCCGACGCGGCGACCAAGAAGCGCGTGGCCGAGAAGGTGACCGATCTGGCGCGCGGCGGCACCAACTTCGGCGAGCTCGCCAAGCAATACAGCGACGACGATTCGACCAAGGCGTCGGGCGGCGATCTCGGTTGGGTCGGAAAGGGCGTGCTCGTCGACGCGCTCGACGAGGCGATGCAGTCGATGGAGCCGGGCGACGTGCGCGGGCCGATCCAGACCGATCGCGGGTTTGTGATCTTGCAGCTCGTCGAGCGCAAGTCGGGCGACGTCAAGCCGTTCGACGAGATCAAGGAGCAGCTACGCAAGCAGCTCTACGATCAGCAGGTCGAGAAGGCGCAGCAGTCGTGGATTCGCGAGCTGCGCAAGAAGGCGCACGTCGACGTTCGGTACTAGGGGCTAGCCCGGCGGCCAACCGAGCGCGCGGCCGCCGAGGACGTGCAGATGGATGTGGAAGACGGTCTGGCCCGCGTGCTTGCCGGTGTTGAATACGGTGCGCCAGCCGTCGGCGAGGCCTTCGTCGAGCGCGATCTTCTTGGCGACGACGTGCAGGTGGCCGACGAGCGCGGCGTCGGCGTCGTCGAGCTCGTTGAGCGACGCGATGTGCTTCTTCGGGATCACGAGCACGTGGGTCGGCGCTTGCGGGTTGGAATCGCGGAACGCGACGGCGCGATCATCTTGCGTGACGATCTTGGCGGGGATCGTGCCGTCGACGATCTTGCAGAAGATGCAGTCGCTCATGACGTGGGACGCTAGCATATGAAGCGGCTGCGCGTCGTGACTTGGAATGTGGGGCGGTTGTACTCGCCGACGCACAACAATCGGCTACTCGACGAGGACATCCCGCGCGTTGCCGAGGTGCTCGCCGAGCTCGGGCCCGACGTCGCGCTGTTGCAGGAGCTGGTCGACGTGCGGCAGCTCGACGAGATCGTGACGCGGCTTGGGCGCACGGGCGCGGCGGGCTCTTCGTTCGAGGGGGCGATGGCGGAGAAGTGCGCGTACGATCGGCGCGCCGCCGTCGTGGTCACGAGCGCGCGCGCACCTGCATTCGAGGAGCACGGGCTCGGCGCGACCAACCGCAACGTCGTCGTCGCCAGCTTCGACGTCGACGGCGACGGCGCGCGCGCCGCGGCGATCTCGGCGCACTTCGACGTCTTCGACGCCGAGCGCCGCGCCTCGCAAGCCGACGCGCTGGCGACGCTGGCCGAGTCGCGCGGCGAGCGGCTGGTCTTCGCCGGCGGTGACTTCAACCTCGATCCGGCGTGGGCCGCCGGCACCGGAAGCGCGCGCGACGTCGCCACGTTCACGCGCTTGACGCGCATCTTCGCCGACGCCGGACGCAACGGCGGGGCAACCCTCATGGGCCTGCTTCGCGTCGATCACCTGCTGGTTCGCGGCGCGCGGCGTTGGCTCGCGCACGTGCCGCCGCGACGGCTCCCGCTCGGCGATCACTTCCCGCTCGTGCTGGACGTCGACCTCGATCCTGACGTAGCATCGGCAGTCTAGGAGGGCTTCACGGTGGAGCATCGCAGGTCCGATCGCCGGTACGACCGACGTGTAGCCATCGACTTCAAGCACGAGGGCACCGGTTACTCGGCGCAGACGCGCAACATCAGCCTGGGCGGCGTGTTCATCGACACCGATCAGACGTTGCCCTTCGGCGCGAAGATCTCGCTGAAGTTCCACGTGCCGACGCAGGCCGAGGCGATCGAGGTCGACGGTCAGGTGCGCTGGCTGGAAATGGACGGAGGCGCGCTGCGAGGACTCGGCGTTCGCTTCGAGGGACTGCGCGCCCGTGACGTCTGGGCGCTCAACAAGTTTTTCGAGAAGCCGCTCGAGGAAAAATGAAACGGACTGCGCTCCTCGGTGCCGCGTTCGCCGCGACGATGTTCGCGGCCGGACCGGCCCTCGCTGTCGATCGGGTTCCAATCGCGGTGGTGTGGATGGGCGACGCGGCCACGCTGGAGGAGGGCGGGGCGCAGCGCACAGTGGCCGACGTGAACGCGCAATTGGCGCGCACGCACACGGCGCGGCCCATCGACGGCATCGAAGATCGCAAGACGCTCGTCGAGGGTGGGCCGGCGACGCGCGTGCAGCTCCTCTTGCGGCGCGCGGAAGGCAGCTTCGTCAAGCTCAAGTACGGCGACGCTGCGCGCGATTACGAAGCGGCGGAGCAACTCCTCCTCAATGAAGTGCCGTTCGACGTGTTGCGCGCCAGCATCGGCGACGTCGAGCGCAACCTGCTCGCTTGCTACGATCAGCTCGGGCGCGCCAACGACGCGGCGCGCGCGGGCGAGCGGCTCGGTTGGGCCGCGGGCTCGAGCGAGGACATGCAGCGGCTCATCGACAAGTACTTCGTGTCGCGCGCGTGGGAGCCGGCGCGGCCGCCCGTCGTCGTCGAGAGCGAGCCGGCGGGCGCGACGGTGTATCGCGATCTGCGCGAGGTCGGGCCGGCGCCGCAGACGATCGCGGGCGGCGATCCGACGGTCGACGCCATCGACATCGAGCTGAAGGGATTTCGGCGCGCGCATCGCGAGCTCGGTTCGGGCGAGACGGTGCGCGTGGCGTTGGTGAAGGAGGATCGGCTCGGCGTGCTCGTCGACGCGATCCGCGCGCAGTCACCCGACGCCAAGCCGCTGGACGTGGCGGCGGTGGGCAAGCGCGTGGGCGCGGCGCGCGTGCTGGTGCTGCTGCCCGACGGGCCCAAGAAGCTGCTCGGGCGCTGGCTCGAGGTTCACAACGCGACGTGGGCGCCCGATTCGGTGCGCGTCGACGCGGGTGGCGGCGCGGCGATGGAGCGGCTGGCGATGTACGCGGCGCCGAAGGAGCAGGCGGGTCCGCCGCTGGCGGTGACGGCGCAGGCCGAGCAGCCGAAGAAGTCGAAGCTGGGGCCGTGGGGGAAGTGGTACACGTGGGTCGCGGCGGGAGCGATCGTCGCTCTCGTCGTCGGTGTCTTGATCGCTTCCAAAGTAGGGAGCGACTCGCTCACCGTGAGCGCCTCGCACTGAGTGGGTTAGTCGGCGGCCGGGCGCGCAGTAGGCGGTCGTTTCCGGCGTCGGAATCCGTCGCAGTCGCCGCTTTGCGGCGTGCGACTCCAACGGGCCGCTTCGTGTCGCGCTTCGCTTACGTTGCGCCCGACGCGGCCATCTACTGCGCGCCCGGCCTCGTCGCCCAGGTCGTGGAAACGGAGGGCGACCGCTAGCGTCGATGCGAGTCGGACCACGGCGGCGGCAACAACGGCGGACGCTCGGCAGCCTTCTGCGTGCGCTGGAGCTCGATCTCGGACATGAGGACGGCGGGGGCCACCGTCGAGACGGGGACGAAGCCGGACTCGGCGCCGCAGAAGCCGTTGAAGACGCCTTCGGTGTCCGACGTGGCGACGATGCGCGACACCGTCGTCAGCGGCGTGCCTACCATCTCGACGCCGCGCACGAGCGTCTCGGCGCCCGTCTTCGCGTCGACGCGGTAGACCAGGCGCGGCTCGCCCTTGAACGCCTGGTAGCCGTAGTTCGACGTGTTCGTCGAGCCGCCGGTGATGTCGCGGATGATGAGGCCGAACGGCTTATTTTGGCGGCGCACCTCGTCGAGCAGCATCTGCTTGAGCTTGTCGATCGGCACCCGCTTCGTCGAGCGCAGGAACAAGTTCGCCATGCGCCCCATCGGATCGGCGGTGCCCTCCGCGCGCCCGTGGCCGTTCGAGCGCATCGATCCCGAGATCGGCGTGCGCGACTTCAAGTAGTCGCGCAGGATGCCGTGATCGATGAGCGTGACCTTGCGCGCCTGCACGCCCTCGTCGTCGTACGTGTAGAACCCGTTGAGCGCGACGCGCTTGTCGCCGGCGCTGGTCGCCGTCGGATCGTCGATCACCGACAGGAAATCGGGCAGCACGTGACGTCCGACCTGGCCCTTGAAGGTGCGCCCTTCCTTCTCGTCGTTCTGCCGCTCGCCTTCGAGCCGGTGGCCGACGGTCTCGTGGAAGAACACGCCGGCCGCCTCCTCCATCAGGATCGCCGGGCCCGTGTACGGATCGATCATCGGCGCCTCGCGCAGCGCGCGCAGCTCCGTCGCCAGCACCGCGACGGTGTCGGCGAGCGTCTTGTCGTCGGGCAGATCGCCGAGCTCGCGCGAGTAGAAGTCCTTCTCGTGCTCGAGCAGCATGCCGTCCTTGGCGCGCGTCGTCGCCGCCATGTGCACGGAGTAGATCGTGCGCTCCGTCTGAACCGCCGTGCCTTCCGAGTTCACGAACCAGCGCGTCACCCGGTCGCCCGAGATCTTCACCGAGCCCTCGAACAGATCGGGATACTGCTTGAAGAGCGCGCTCGCCCGCGTCGCGCGCACCTGCAGCGACTGCTCGTCCCACACGAAGGGCGTGGTCGCGTCGACGTGATGCGCCGCCGGCTCGCGCGAGAAGCTGGGCAGGTTCTCGTCCTCGGCGATGGTGGTGGCGCGCTTGCCGCGCTTCTTGGCGTAGGCGCCGAGCGCCTTTTTGTACTTGGCGTCGGTGAGCAGCCACAAGGCGCCGCGCAGCGCCTCGGGATCGTCGTCGAGCGGCGCGTCCGTCGGCGGATCCCACGTGTCGGCGTCGCCGAGATCGAACTGCATCTCGCGATCCGACGACGTGTTGTCGAATTGATAATCGCCGACGCGCACCTCGGCCCACGCCTGCCGCGAGTGCGCGCTGTTCTTGTCGATGGGCGCGCCGAAGCGGCTGCCGACCGAGCGCTGCTGATAATCGCGCACGGCGTAGGCGATGAAGTAGGGCGCTTCGTAGCCCTTCAGGCGCAGTCGCGCCATCGAGCGCGACAGCTCGGCGTTCATCGCCGACAGCACCGGGGAGAGCGGCTCGGCCGCGCGGGCATGGCTGACGATCGTAGCCATGATGGCCAATGGGATTAGCTTTCTCATGATTTGAAGAGCGCGATCAGCGCGCTGCGGCTGTCGGCGAACGAGAAGCGCTCGTCGCGACGCTGCCGCAAGAAGGTTTCGGCCGCAGGCAGGCGCGCCAGCGCGTCGTCGGTGGCCTTGTCGGCGCCCGGGCGATAGGCGCCGAGCAGCACCAGATCGCGCTGCCGCTCGTAGACGGCGAGCACCTCGCGCAGGCGCGCGGCGGCGCGGCGATGATCGTCGTCGACGAGCTCGTCCATCACGCGCGAGAGCGTGCGCACCGGATCGATCGCCGGCCACTGGTTGCGCGCGGCGCGCTCGGCCGACAGGACGATGTGCCCGTCGAGGATGGCGCGCACCTCCTCGGCGATCGGATCGTCGCCGTCGTCGCCCGAGGTCAGGACGGCGTAGACCGCGGTGATCGAGCCCTTGTCCGATTGCCCCGAGCGCTCGAGCAAGCGCGGCAACAGCGCGAACACCGACGGTGGATAGCCTTGGCGCGCCGGCGGCTCGCCGGCGGCGAGGCCGACCTCGCGCTGTGCGCGGGCCACGCGCGTCAGCGAATCGACGAGCAGAAGGACGCGCTTGCCCTGCTCGCGAAAATATTCGGCGACCGCGGTGGCGGCGAGCGCGGACTTCAAGCGCAAGAGCGGCGGCGCGTCGGACGTGGCCACGACGCAGACGGCGCGACGACGGCTCTCGTCGTCGAGCTGGGTCTCGAGAAAATCGCGCACCTCGCGCCCGCGCTCGCCGACGAGGCCGATGACGATGACCTCGGCGTCCGAGTGGCGCGCGATCTGCCCGAGCAGCGTCGACTTGCCGAGCCCGGGGCCGGCGAAGAGGCCGATGCGCTGCCCTTCGCCGACGGTGGCGAGGGCGTCGATGGCACGCACGCCGAGCGGCATCGCTTCGGTCACGCGGCGGCGCTGCAACGGATCGGGCGCGGCGCGCTCGACCGGCCACCACGAGAGCTGGGGGTCGTCGCCGAGCGGCCCGCGTCCGTCGATCGGATCGCCGAGCCCGTCGACGACGCGGCCGAGCAGCGACGGCCCGCAGCGGATCGAAAACGGCCGACCGGTCGGGCGCACGACGCTGTCGGGCCCGACGCCGTCGGCGGTGCCGAGCGGCAGCAGGATCACCTGCTCGCCGTGAAAGCCCACGACCTCGGCGCGCAGCGGCATCCCGCGCGTGCGCTCGACGATGACCAGCTCGCCCGCGCGCGCTCCCGGCGCGGTCGCGCGCAAGACCAGCCCGACCAGCTCGGTCACGCGCCCGGCCACGCGCGGCGCGGTGATGCCGTCGACGATCGAGAGCGCGGCATCGAGACGGATCTTGTCGCTGCTCATGCCCTACACATAAGACACCGGAAGGTCTACTCCGGTTCCCCGCGCAGCGCCCGTTCGATCGCGTCGAGCTGTGTCGACAGTCGCGCGTCGACCACGCCGAGCTCGGTCTCGATGATGCACCCGCCGCGCGCTACGCGATCGTCGGCGACGAAGCGCACCACCTGCGCCGCGCGGCAACGCTCGACCAGCCGCGGCTTTCCGCGCTCGAGCGCCTCGAGATCCTCCGACGCGCAGCGCAACACCAGCTCGCGCGGCTCGCCCGCGTGGCGCATCGCCGTCGCCGCCACGTCGACCACCGCCGCCGGATCGAGCGCCAGCTCGCGCCCCAGGATCTTCTCGGCGATGCGCACGGCCAAGACGCGCAGCTCGGCCTCGGCGCCGGCCCGCGCGCGCGCCGCCACCGCGCGCGCGCCGACGAGCAGCTCGGTCACGGCGCCGAGCCCGCGCTCGCGCCCTTCGGCTTCGGCCTTGCGCGCGATCCGCGCCGCTTCGTCGCGCGCCGCCGCCAATTCGCGCTCGGCCTCGCCGCGCGCCTCGGAGACGAGCCGATCGCCCTCGAGCTTGGCGTCGAATACGTCGGCATCGACGATGGCGCGCCGCATGTTGCCGCCCGAGCCCGATTTGATGACCTTGGACACGCGCCGGTTATTATCTCACGTCTCGTCGGTCGTGATCTCGTTGTCGATCTC
>DASXOU010000061.1:0-14930 GCA_036494045.1 Polyangia bacterium
CCGGGGTGATTGAGATGGGACGTCTCCACCCATGCGATGAGGGCGCTGGCGCCTCGCGCCCACACGAGCGCAGCGTCCATCAACATCCTCCCGCCGCCGCGGCTGCGATACGGCAGATCGACATAGAAGTGCCAGATCCTCATCCGTCGATTCCATGACTCGAGATCCCACGCGATGAGGCCGCGCACTTCATCGTCGAGCACGGCGACCCGGGCGTGCGTCCAGGCAACGCCGTCGAGGTCGACGGGGAAACGCTTGCGGCGCGGCCAGTCCAGCGGCTGCGACGCGAGCACGATGACATCGCCCTCGCGCCGCACAACGAGGGTTTGATCGCTGGTGTAGCTCGTGTCGAGCTTTTTCACCGCGTCGGCGTCGTGCGTGGCGTCGAAGTCGCGGATGGTCCAGCGATTGGTCATGACCCGCCGAGGATTTTTTCGTAGTACTGCTCGTAGCGCGTGACCATCGGCGCGCGCGAGAAGCGAGCGACGGCGCCGGCGCGCGCCGCGGCGGCGAGGCGCGCGTGCAGCGGGGCGTCGTCGAGGATGCGCGCCACCGCCGCCGCCATCGCGTCGACGTCACCCACCGGCAAGAGGTATCCGTCTTGGCCCTCGCGTACGACCTCGGGCAGGCCGCCGGTGCGCGAGGCCACGACCGGCACGCCGCACGCGAGCGCCTCGAGCGCGGCCAGGCCGAAGCTCTCGGTCTCGCTCGGCAAGAGAAACACGTGCGCGCGGCGCAAGGTCGCGGCGACGTCGAGCGTCTCGCCGAGGAAGTCGACGCGATCGGCGAGATCGCGCGCGCGCACCTCGGCTTCGATGCGCGGCCGCTCGGGGCCGTCGCCGAGAAGCGCCAGCCGGCAGCGACGGGCGGCGGCGACGCGCGCGAACACGGCGACGACGTCGTCGACGCGCTTGAGCGGGCGGAAGTTCGAGCTGTGCACGATGATCGGATCGCCGCCCGAAGCGCCGTTGGGCGTGAAGCGATCGGTGTCGACGAAGTTGGGGATGACCTCGATGTCGCGCGTGGTGCCGAAGTTCTCGCGCGTCGCTTCGGCGAGGAACACCGAGGGCGCGGTGACGCCGTCGGACTTCTCGATCGAGAAGCGCGTGATTGGCAGATACGACGGATCGTTGCCGACGAGCACGACGTCGGTGCCGTGGAGCGTGGTGACGACGCGCGGCGCGCGTGGGCCGAGGATCTGCTTGGCGAGATAGGCGCTGGTCGCGTGCGGCAGCGCGTAGTGGACGTGCCACAAGTCGAGGCGCTCTTTTTGCGCGACCTCGATCATCTGCGACGCCAGCGCGAGCGGATATTGGCCTTCGAGCAGCAGCGGATAGTCGCGCAGCTCGACGCGATGGAAGGCGAGGTTGGGCGTCGCCGGATCGAGCCGCGCGGGCGGCTCGGCGCAGATGAAGTGCACGCGGTGGCCGCGGCGCGCCAGCTCGAGGCCGATCTCGGTGGCGACGATGCCCGAGCCGCCGAACGTGTGGTAGCAGGTGATGCCGACGCTCAGCTTGCGGCTCATCGCTCGAGATCCTGCACTGCGGGATCGAACGGTTTGACCGCGGCGATGATTGCCGTGACGAACGCGCGCGCGCCCGAGTCGGCGGCGAACGAGGGGAACGCGAAGACGCGCTCTTGCGGCTCACCGTCGGGAAAGAGGAGCGCCTGCGCGCGATGCAGCGCGCCGCCGCCGGCTTCGTCGCGCAGGGCGAGCGTGCGGGCGTAGCGCGCGGTCAGGCGATCGACGGCGCGCTCGAGCGTGGCGCGCGTGCGGTTGAAGGCGCGCGCGAGCTCGCGATCGGCGATGCCGATGCGCGCGGGCAGCGACGCCAGCGCCTCGAGCGGCGCGTCGAGGATGGCCGCGCGCAGCTCGCCCGGTTGGATCGGCGCCGGGCGGCGCGCGCCGACGGTGGCGAGGAGCTTGTCGAGCGGCTGCTCGGCGTCGGCGGGCCGAAGGCCGAGCGCGCCGAGGCGGGCGTGCGTGCGCGCGTCGACGAGCCGGAAGCGCGCGCGTGGTGCCACCAGCGGGACCGGGAGATCGAAAAGATCGTAGAGCGCCGCGCACTGGCCGAAGTAGCTGCACTCGGCCGGACCGCCGACGTATGCGGCCGTGGGAAACAGCGAATTCTGCACGATAGGGCGCAGCAGCGCCGAGGAGCTGAAGCGCGTGGGATCGGTCGCGACGTCGGCGGCGCGCGCGGCCGCGTCCTCGAGGCGCACGAGCTGGCGGCCGCCGCGCTCGTCGTGCGCGAACAGCAGCGCCGCGTCGGCGCGCACGTGCACTTGCGATTCGAAGCCGGCTTCGGCGAGCGCCGCGTCGCGCGCGAGCAGGCGCTCGTTGGCGGCGCCGGCATGCAGGAGCGCGTGACGAAACACGGGCGCCGCCAGCGCGGCGACCGCGGGCGTGCGCGGATGAAAGACGATGAGGCCCTCGTCGGCGAAGAGCGCGGCCAGGAGGCCGCCGAACGCGTCGGCGAAGCGCCGCCCCGGAACGTAGTGCTCGGCGAGGAGCGCCGCGATCTCGGCGCCGGCGGGACGGCCGGCGATCGCTTCGCACGCGGCGTCGACGGCAGCGGCAACGTCGGCGCCAAGGAGCGCGTCGAACACGGGCGCGCGCGCATCGACGCGCCCGTCGGCGGAGACGCGCAGCCGCAACGGCGTATCCGACCCGCGCGCGATGCTGCAGTGGTCGATCTCGGCGAGGTCGTGATCTTCGGTCGCCATCCAGAAGACGGGCACGACCGGCGTGCCGGTCTCGACGGCGAGCGCCTCGGCGAGCACGATCGCGGTCGCCGCCTTGTAGATCGTGTAGAGCGGGCCGAGGAACAGGCCGACCTGTTGTCCGGTCAAGACCGCCGCCGCGCCGGGACGCGCCAGCGTTTCCAATGCGCGCTCACGTGCAGCGCTCTTGGGAAACGCCGCTTGTTGCGCGCGCAGCTCCGCGATCAGCGCCGGCGACGTCGGCCGCGCGGCGGCGCGCGCGACGGCGAGCTTGCGCGCATCGCGATCGCCGAAGGCCGAAGGCAACAGCGCGCTCGACTGCAACCCGCTTTCGACATACGCAGAAAACAAAGAGCGCGCCATCGGTTTTACATGACAATGTACGGCACAATGTCTCTCTCGCATACGGCGCTCGCCGGCGTGGTCGGCATGGCGGTAACACTGATGAGTGCTCCCGGGTTCGCGGCAAACGTGAAACAACCTTCGGCGGGCGAGCTCCTGCGCGCCATCGATCGACTCGGCGTCGTCGGCAACGTGCTGTACGTGGCCGCGCATCCCGACGACGAGAACACGCGCCTATTGGCGTGGCTGGCCAACGACAAGCTGGTGCGTGCCGGCTACTTGTCACTGACGCGCGGCGAAGGCGGGCAGAACCTGATCGGCCCCGAGCAGGCGCCGCTGCTCGGGCTCATCCGCACCGAGGAGCTATTGGCCGCGCGATCGATCGATCGCGCCGAGCAGTGGTTCTCGCGCGCGCGCGATTTCGGATTCTCCAAGACGCCCGACGAGACGCTGCGCATCTGGGATCACGACGCCATCCTGAGCGACGTCATCGCGGTGATGAAGAAGTTCCATCCCGACGTCGTGATCACGCGGTTTCCGACGGAGAACGCGGAGACGCACGGGCATCACACGGCGTCGGCGCGGCTGGCGGTCGAGGCGTTCCAAAAGCTCGACGCGGCGTCGCGGCCGAAGCGGATCGTGTGGAACCGGTTCAACTTCGGCGGGCCGCCGCCGTCGGCCGAGGAGCTGCCGTCGCTGTCGAAGCTGGAGATCGGCGGGTTCAATGCGCTGCTCGGAATTTCCTACGGCGAGATGGCGGCGCAGGGGCGCAGCATGCACAAGAGCCAGGGGTTCGGCGTGGCGCCGTCGCGCGGCGAGTCGTTCGAATATTTTCGCGTGCTCGCCGGCGAGCCGGTGGCGCACACGATCTTCGACGGCATCGACTTTTCGTGGGCGCGCGTGCCCGGCGGCAAGAAGGTCGGCGAGCACGTGGCGCGGATTCGCGCGGCGTTTTCTCCGACGGCGCCGTCGCGATCGATCCTCGAGCTCCTCGCGTTGCGCGGCGAGATGCAGGCGCTCGCCGATCATCCGTGGAAGGCGGAGAAGCTGGCCGAAGTCGACGAAGTGATCGCCGGCTGCGCCGGGCTCTACGCCGAAGCCGCCGTCGGCGACACGGTGGCGACGCCGGGCGGCGACGTTGCGCTGACGATCACCGCGATCAACCGCTCGCCGGCGGCGATGACGCTGCGCGAGGTGCGCCTGCCCGGCGGCGACAAGATCGCAGTCGGCAAAGCGCTCGAGGACGACCGGCCGCTCAAGGTCGAGCACACGTTCAAGCTGCCGGCGGAGACCGAATATACGCAGCCGTATTGGCTGGCGGCGCCGCCCGACAAGGGCCACTGGAACGTGCCCGACGCCGCGCTCATCGGCCGGCCGGAGACGCCGGCGCCCGAGGCCGAGCTCGTGGTCGCCGTCGGCGGCGCGACGCTGACGCTGGCGCGGCCGCTCGCGTACAAGTGGGTCGATCCGGTCGCCGGCGAACGTTGGCGCGCGCTCGAGGTGCTGCCGCCGGTGAGCGTGACGCCGCGCGCCCCGCTGCTCGTCTTTCCCGACGCGGCGGCGACCCGCGCGCTCGGCGTACGCGTCAAGGCCAACCGCGCCGCCATCGCCGGCGAGCTCGCGCCCGAGCTGCCCGCGGGCTGGAGCGCCGAGCCGAAATCGGTGCCGTTCTCGCTCGCCAAAAAGGGCGACGAGGTCGAGCTCACCTTCAAGGTGCATCCGCCGCGCGCCGAAACGATGGGCACGATGAAGCTCGTCGCCACCGTCGGCGGCCAGCGTTATGCGCGCGCCGTCGGCCACGTCGAGTACGCGCACATTCCGATCCAGACGGTCACGCCCGACGCCGACGTCAAGCTGCTACGCGCCGACATCCATCACAAGCGCACGCGCATCGGCTACATCGCCGGCGCCGGCGACGAGGTGCCGGCGGCGCTGCGCCAGGCCGGCTACGACGTCACCATGTTGACCGAGGAGATGATCGCGCACGGCTCGCTCGCCGCGTATCAAACGATCGTGACCGGCGTGCGCGCCTTCAACGTCGACCCGCGCCTGCCGTTTCTGCACGAGCGGCTCATGAAGTGGGTCGCCGACGGCGGCACCATGGTCGTGCAGTACAACACGCAGAACTTCATCTCGTCGATCACGTCGCCCATCGGCCCGGCGCCGTTCAAGATCACGCACGACCGCGTCACCGAGGAGGACGCGCCGGTGCAGCTGCTCGAGCCGGCGCACGCGATCGTCAACGTGCCCAACAAGATCGGCGCGCGCGACTTCGACGGCTGGGTGCAGGAGCGCGGGCTTTACTTCGCCGAGGATTGGGACAAGGCGTTCACGCCCATCTTCGCGATGCACGACACCGGCGAGCCGGCGCGCAAGGGCAGCCTCATCGTCATGAAGCATCACAAGGGCGCGTTCGTGTACACGGGCCTCGCGTTCTTCCGGCAATTGCCGGCGGGCGTGCCCGGCGCCTATCGGCTGTTCGCCAATTTGCTCGACTATGCTCCCTGAAAAAGAGGATCGGCGGCGCTGGCGGCGCTGGTACGCCGTCGTGCTCGCGTCGATGGCGGCGATGGTGGCGCTGTTCGCGTATCTGACGGCCCATTACCGATGAAGGCGCGCGCGCGATGACGTCGCTCGATTGGGCCGTGCTCGTCGGCACCATCGGCCTCATCGTCGTCTACGGCGCCTACAAGACGCGCGAGGTCAAGAACGCCGAGACCTACCTGCGCGGCGGCGGCGACCTGCGCTGGTGGACCATCGGGCTCTCGATCATGGCGACGCAGGCGAGCGCCATCACGTTTCTCTCGATGCCCGGCCAGGCTTATCAAGACGGCCTCGGCTTCATCCAGTTCTATCTCGGCCTGCCGCTGGCGATGATCATCTTGTCGTCGCTGATCGTGCCCATCTATTACCGCCTCAAGGTCTACACCGCGTACGAATATCTGGAAACTCGATTCGATCGCAAGACGCGACAATTGGTTGCGCTGTTATTCCTCTTGTCGCGCGGCCTCGGCGCCGGCATCTCGCTCTACGCGCCCGCGATCGTGCTGTCGACGGTGCTCGGCTGGCCGCTCGGCTGGACCACGCTCGCCATTGGCGCCGCCGTCATCCTCTACACCGTCTCGGGCGGCACGCGCGTGGTCAGCCGCACGCAGACCTGGCAGATGGTGGTGATGCTCAGCGGCATGGCGGCGGCGTTCGCCTTCGTCCTCCATCGCCTGCCACCCGCGGTCTCGCTCGACGACGCGCTCGCCGTCGGCGGCGCGCTCGGGAAAATGAAGGTCATCGATTTCCAGCCGCGCTTCGACACGCGCTACACGCTCTGGAGCGGGCTGACCGGCGGCCTCTTCGTGCAGCTCGCCTATTTCGGAACCGATCAGTCGCAGGTGCAGCGCTATCTGACCGGCTCGCCGCTCGCCGAGTCGCGCCTCGGGCTCATGTTCAACGGCATCGTCAAGCTGCCGATGCAGTTCGGCATCCTCTCGGTCGGCCTGCTCCTCGTCGTGTTCTACCAATTCCATCGTCCGCCGATCTTCTTCAACGCACCCGAGCTCGCCCGCGCCGAAGCCTCCGCGCGCGGCGGACAATTGCGCGACATCGAACGTGCCTGGGACGCCGCCTGGGCCACGCGCGCCGCCACGACCACGGCGTTCGTCGACGCGCGCAAATCGGGCGATCGTGCGCGCGCCGCCGCCGCCGAAGCCGCGCTGCGCGACGAGGCCGGCCGCACCGACGAGCTGCGCGCCAAAGCCGTGGCGCTCATCGGCCAAAGCCGCGCGCGCGCCGAAACCAAAGATCAGGATTACGTCTTTCTGCGCTTCGTGCTCGCGGAATTTCCGTCGGGCCTCGTGGGCCTGCTCATCGCGGTCATCCTCTGCGCCGCCATGTCGGCGACGGCGAGCGCGCTCAACTCGCTCGGCACCACCAGCGTCGTCGACTTCTACAAGCGCAGCTTCAGGCCCGTCGCCGACGACGCGCACTATCTCGCCGTCGCCCGCATCTTCACGGTCGTGTGGGGCGCCGTCGCCGTCGGCTTCGCCATCAGCGCCTCGCTCTTCGAGAACCTGATCCAGGCGGTCAACATCCTCGGCTCGCTCTTCTACGGCCCGATGCTCGGCGTGTTCCTCGTCGGATTCTTCACGCGCCGCGTAAGCGGAACGGCCGCCTTCGTCGCCGTGCTGGCAGCGGAGGCGGCCGTCGTCGCAGTCTGGCTGGGAACGTCGATCGGATTTCTTTGGTACAACGTGGTCGGCTGCGCGGTCGTGTTCGCGATCGCGCTCGCCGCGGCGGCGCTCAGTCCTCGACCAGCCCGATGACGTTGTTCTCGAGATCGCGGAACAGCGCCATGATGACCGGTCCGTACGGCGTGCGCGGCATCATCGTCTGCGCGCCGAGCGTCTCCGCGCGCGCGAGCGTGGCGTTGATGTCCGGCACCTGCACGTAGACGGTCACGCGCGAGGTCTGATCCATCGCCGGGCCGATGCCGCCGCCGATGGTGTCCTTGCCGCTGCCGGAGATCATTCCGTACTTCATCGGATTGTTGGTGTCGATGTTCCAACCGAAGAGCTCCGAGAAGAATTGCTGCTGCCGCGGCAGATCCATGGCGTGCACCTCCCAATGCACCACCGCCGGGCCGGCCGCCTTCTTCGGCGCCGCCGCGCGCGCCGTCCGCTTGGCCGGCTTCTTCGCCTTCGCCTTGGCCGCCGCTTTCGGCTTGGCCTTCGTCGCCGTCTTGTGCTTCTTCTTCGCTTTCGCCATTGCACGCACCCCTTACTTTGGCGGCGTCAACGCCGCTTCATCCACATCGGCCGAGGCCTTCAGATTCTCGAAGCGGATCACGTCCGCGTTCGTCATTCCCTTGCGCGCCGACGACAGCCGAATCGGCCCCACCTTCTGCCAATCGCTCCAGGCGAACAGTAGCTGTCGTAGGCCAGGGTGGCGGGCGCGCCGTCGAGCCACCGCTTCGCCTGGGCCTCGTAGAAGACGCCCTCTTTGTCGAC
This sequence comes from Polyangia bacterium, assembly GCA_036494045.1. Classification (GTDB taxonomy): domain Bacteria; phylum Myxococcota_A; class Polyangia; order Palsa-1104; family Palsa-1104; genus JAQBQH01. Next base: position 8,067 of record DASXOU010000061.1, read on the forward strand.
GCCATCGACGCGATAGCGACTGGTCGAGCGATCCCAATAATAGGAGCGCACCACCTTCTTGCCGCCCTTTTCGGCGATCATGTCGAAGCGGACATAGCGGACCTTGATCCAGCTTCCGACGCCGCCGACCGCGTCGAGGAGCGATTGCGCGATGGTGACCGCGTTCCGCGACGAGTCATGCGTCGGCAGCACGTCGGCGCGCGCGACGACTGACACGACCAGCAGTACGGCGAGCGCGAGGCTGCGCATGCCGGCATCAGACGCCGGCAATGGTCGCGCTGTCAACTGCGCGGCCCGCTCGTGTATCATCGGCAGCCTCGACGAATGCTGCCGAGCGCCGCCCTCGCCTCCCCTTCGCCGGCCGCGGCGCCGTCGCGCCCGCGCCTCGACGGCCTCACCGGCCTGCGCTTTTTCGCCGCCGCCTGGGTGTTCGCGTATCACTTCCTCGTCCTCACCGTAAGCGGCGCGCCGTGGTGGCTCTCGCGCGCGCAGAACGCGGGCCACGCGGCGGTGTCGCTCTTCTTCGTGCTCTCCGGTTTTGTCCTTGCGTATAACTACGGAGTCGCGCTCGCCGACGGACGTGTGACGCGCGCGCGCTTTTTGTGGCTGCGCCTGGCGCGTGTGTGGCCGCTCTACGCGCTGGTCGCGCTCGTCGAGGTGCCGCTCGCGCTCCACGCCGGCACCGCGCCGGCGCGCATCGGCGCGGCGACCGCCGCCGATCTGGTCGGGCTGCAGGCGTGGATTCCGGCGATCACCTTCGTCGGCAACACGCCCGGGTGGAGCGTCAGCGTCGAGCTCTTTTTCTACGCGCTGTTTCCCTGGCTCGCGCTGGCAACGGCGCGCCGCGCGCGCGTGGTCATCCCGATCGCGCTCGGCGTCGCGCTTGCCGCCGCGGCCACGCCGGCGCTGGTGTCGCCGGCCAGCGCGGCCGCCACGTTCCTCAAGTGCGGCCCGCTTTTGCGCCTGCCCGAGTTCGTCGTCGGCATCGCCCTCGGCCGCGCCTTCGTCGCGCGCCGCACGCCGCTTGCGCCCGCCGCCGCCAACGTGCTCGCCGCCGTCGCCACGCTCGCGGTCGTCGCCATCGTCCTCGGCTCGGGCGCGGTGCCGCGCTATTTCCTGCACGCGCTCCTCTTGCCCGCGTTCGCGCTGCTCTTGTGGGCGGTGGCGTCGGGCGGCGCGCGCCCGCTCGGCTGGGCGCCGCTGGCGCTGCTCGGCGAGGCCAGCTACGGCCTCTACCTCATGCAGATGCCGCTTTTCTCCGCGCTCGGCGGCAAGTTCGAATGGCCGGCGGCGCGCATGCTCGCGTTCTTCGGGCTGCTCTGCGCGCTGTCGATCGCCGTGCACTTCGCCGTCGAGAAACCAGCGCAGCGCTGGCTCCGCGCACGCGCTCCCAGATAAAACCCAGACCATTCCACAGGAAGATCAAAAGATCAGAAGATCAGATCTGACAACTTCTGACCTATTGAGCTTTTGATCTTCCTGTGGAATGCTCTGGTTCGTATCAGCGGAGGCCGAGCACCCGAGCGTGATGGGCGATCGCGTCGGGCACGTGGCGCTCCCAATAGTCCCAGGTGTGCGCGCCGGGGTGCTCGCGATACTCGTGCGGCAACCCGAGCGCGCGCAGCCGCGCCGCGAATTTCCGGCTGTCCTCGATCAGGTAATCGTCGGTGCCGCAGTCGAATGCCAGCGCCGGCATGTTCTTGCCGTCGACGCGCCCCGCGATCATCGCCGCGTCGTGATCGTCGCCGGTCTCGACCAGCTTGGCCGAATGCGCGTAGATCGACGCGTAGCGCTCGGCGTACTTGAGCCCGAGCCGAATCGCGCCGAACCCGCCCATCGACAGCCCGCCGATCGCCGCGCGCCCTTCACGCACGCGAAACGTGCGCGAAACGTGCGCCGGCAAGTCGTCGACGACGAGCCGCTCCCAGGCATCGACGTAGTAACTGTTCTCACCCGACGGCATGACCACGATGAGCGGCAACCCATCGACGTGGCGCAGGAGATTCGACTTATAGAGCCACGCGCGATGATCGTCGGACGCGCCGTGCAGCTGATAGAGCACCGCGAACGGCGGCGTCCCAGTTTCGGGAATCAGCGCCGTATAAGTGATGGCGCGATCGAGCGACGGCGCATGACACTCGACGGTGAGGACGCTGTGCATCGCGCCATGCTACTTCATGTGGCGCCGAGCTTGGTGTCCTCGGATATGCACAAGAGCCGCACGCGCCCTTGCGCCACCAGATCGCCCTTTTCGTCGCGGATCCACGATTCCCAGACTTGGGACGTGCGCCCGCGCGTCACCGGCCGCGCCGTCGCCGTCAGCTTGCCCGCGCGCACGGCGCGGATGAACGAGGTGTTGTTCTCGAGCCCGACCACGCGCTGCCCGCGCGGCAACGCCACCAGCGCCGCGCCGATCGACGCCAGCGTCTCGACCACGCCCGCGTGCACGCCGCCATGCACGATGCCGTAGGCCTGATGGTGCTTTTCCTCGACGGTCCACTCGCACGCGACCTCATCGGCGGTCGCACGTGTCACCACGATGCCCATCGCGCGCACCCAGCCATTGGGCATCGCATTCACCATCGCTGCAAAGTCTTCGGCCATGGGCTCTTCAATAACTGTTCAGCCGGACGAGCGCCACCCTAGCGCGTCGACGCAACTTGTCAGACCGGCCTTCGCGCGCCAAAGTGCCGTCGTCGCCCGCTCTTCGACGGAGAGGTGTAGGGTGGGTCGGGGTAGAAGGGGTCCGTCGGAGAGTCGGCGACGATTGTGCAGTATGCTGCACGGATGTTTCGCCTCCGCGCGGTGCGCAAGGCCTGGGGCGCGCAGCTCGCCGTCGAGGTCGATCTCGAGCTCGCACGCGGGCGCACCACGGTGCTGCTCGGGCCGTCGGGCTCGGGCAAGTCGACGCTGTTGCGCCTGTGCATGGGCCTGGTCGCGCCCGACGCCGGCGAGATCCGCTTCGACGGCGGCGCGCTCGATCGCGCGGCGCGACGGCGCATCGGCTACGTGATCCAGGAGGGCGGGCTCTTCCCGCATCTGACGGCGCGGCAGAATGTCGCATTGCCGGCGCGCGACAAGCCCGCTGCCGCGATCGACGCGCGCGTCGCCGAGCTCGCCGAATTGGTACAGCTGCCGATGGCGCTGCTCGCGCGCTATCCGGTCGAGCTCTCGGGCGGACAGCGGCAGCGCGTGAGCCTGATGCGCGCGCTCATGCTCGATCCCGAGGCGCTGCTCCTCGACGAGCCGTTCGGCGCGCTCGATCCGATCATCCGCGCCGAGCTGCAGGCGGATCTCGGGCGCATCGCGCAGCGGCTCGGCAAGACGATGGTGATGGTGACCCACGATCTCGGCGACGCGGCGGCGCTCGCCGACGACGTGATCCTGTTGCGCGCCGGGCGCGTGGTGCAGCGCGGGCCGCTCGCCGAGCTGATGCGCGCGCCGGCCGATCCGTTCGTCACGCAGTTCATCGAGGCGCAGCGCGCGCCGTTCGGGCGGCTGGGCGCGTGAAGATCGCGGTCGCCGTCGCGCTCGCGATCGCATTGTCGTTTGGGGCCGCCGCCTGTCACGGCGAACGTCCGCTCGTCGTGGGCTCGAAGAAGTTCACCGAGTCGGTCGTGCTCGGCGAGCTCGCCACGCGCGTCCTCACCGACGGCGGCGTGCCCGCGCGCCACGAAGCGCAGCTCGGCGGCACGCGCGTCTTGTGGGACGCGCTCGTCGCCGGCCGCATCGACGTCTATCCCGAGTACACCGGCACCTTGTGCCAGGAGATCCTGCACACGCCCTGCGATCGCGCGTCGATCGATCGCGCGCTCGCCGCGCGGCACCTCGTGATGACACCGTCGCTCGGCTTCGCCGACGGCTACGCGCTCGCCGCCAACCGCGACGTCGCCGCGCGCCTCGGCCTGCGCACCATCTCGGATCTGACGTCGCATCCCGAGCTGCGCTTCGGCTTCTCCGAAGAGTTCCTGGCGCGCGGCGACGGCTGGCCCGCGTTGCGCGCGCGCTATCGGCTGCCGCAACGCGACGTGCGCGGGCTCGACCACGATCTGGCGTGGCGCGGCCTCGCCGGCGGCACGCTCGACGTCATCGACGCCTACAACACCGACGCCGAGATCCGCTATTACCAGCCGACACTGCTCATCGACGATCGCGGCCACTTCGTCGAATACGACGCGGTGCTCGTCCACCGCGATACGCTGCCGCCGGCGGCCCGCGCCGCGCTGGCGCGCCTCTACGGCGCCATCCCCGCCGCCGAGATGATCGCGATGAACGCGCGCGCCAAGCGCGACAAGACACCCGAGGCCGACGTCGCCGGCGACTTCGCGCGCGCGCACTTCGGCGTCGGCGGCGTGGTCGAGCACGACGGCGCCGCGCGGCGCATCTGGGCGCGCACCGTCGAGCACCTGATCCTGGTCGGCCTCTCGCTCGCCGGCGCCGTCATCCTCGGCCTGCCGCTCGGCATCATCGCCGCGCGCCGCCGCCGCTTGCGCCGCCTCATCCTCGGCACCACCGGGCTCATGCAGACGATCCCTTCCTTGGCGCTGCTCGTCTTCATGATTCCGCTGTTCGGCATCGGCACCGGACCGGCGCTGGTGGCGCTCATCGTCTACTCGCTCCTACCGATCGTACGCAACACCGTCGCCGGGCTCGACGGCATCGCCGTGCCGCTGCGCGAATCGGCGGCGGCGCTCGGCCTCGGCGGCTGGGAGCGGCTGCGCCTCGTCGAGCTGCCGCTGGCGATGCCCTCGATCGTCGCCGGCGTGCAGACCGCCGCCGTCATCGCCGTCGGCACCGCCACGCTCGGCGCGCTCATCGGCGCCGGCGGCTACGGCCAGCCCATCCTCACCGGCATCCGCCTCGACGACACCGCGCTCATCCTCGAAGGCGCGGTCCCGGCGGCGCTGCTCGCCCTCGCCGTGCAGGGCCTCTTCGACCTGCTCGAGCGCCTGGTCGTCTCCCGCGGTCTGCGCCTCCGCCCCGCTGTCGACGATGCCTAGCGGCTCAGATCTTTCGCATCTGCCAGCGGCGTTGCGCTTTTTCGCGCTCGCCCTCGCGGGTGCGCACCGTGCCGCGCGAGGTCAGCGCCTCGAGCAGCGTCGTGGTGGCGGCGGTGACGGCGTCGATGGCGGCCTCGAACACGGCGCCGTCGGCTTGCGGCGGCTTGGCCAACCCACTCACCTTGCGCACGTACTGCAACGCCGCGGCGCGGATCTCGTCGGGCGTGGTGGGCGGCTCGAAGTTGTGCAGGACGCGGATGTTGCGGCACATGCAGAAAGTGTAGCGCTACTCGCCGGGCGCGACATCCGGCTCGGCGATCCAGCCATGACGGTTGGGGGCAACATCCATGGCGCCGTAGAGGAAGCGCAGCTCCTTGCCGGTGGCGCGCGGCGAGCCCGTCGAGCAGTCGAAGAGCGGACGGCCGAGTGACGCCTGCGACTCGGCGCGCGCGAAGTGCAGGTTGGCGGCGAAGGGATAGACGTCGATGGTGCCCGAGCCGAGCGGCGGATCGTTGAAGCCGGGCAGGTTGAACGTGAGGTTGTAGGTTTCGTTGCGGCGCAGATAGTCGGTGGCGTTCATGCCCGGGCCGCAGTCGGCAACGACCTTGAGCGACGCGCCCTTGTTGTCCAGGTACGGCGCTTCGTCGGGCGCGACCACGTGCCAGGTCGAGGTGCTGCCGCCGGGATGGGGCGCTTCGGCGTTCGGCATCCACGACAGATCGTGCGCGATCGCGTCGGCGTTGATCCAACCGGTGAAGACGCCCGCGTCAGTGGCGGCCGCCCAGGCGAGCACCTTGGCTGTGCCGTGCAGCGTGCGGCGCTGGCCCCAGTTGAGGTGGACGCTGGCGCCGGTGGTGCGGCCGAGGAGGTTGCCGAGCGAATCCTCGACGGCGTGGCCGCTGCCGGCGAGCGGGAAATTCTGCGTGCGCGACGGGCGATCGAGCGCGCGCGGCACCGGATCGCACTGTTTGGCCGCGTAGCTGCAATCGTTCGGCGAGTCGTGGCAGGTGACAACGCGTGTCGTGTTGCAGTCGCTCGAGAGCGCTTGCGGCGCGTCTTCGAGCGGCCCGTCGTCGACGGAGCCGGCGCAGCCGAGGGCGAACGCGGCGACGAGGAGTGAAGCGACGAGCAGCGGCGGAAGGCGCATCGGCGGCAGCAATTACAAGCGGCGGGCCAGCGACGCGGCGTCGCAATCTCGCGAGCTTGCGGCGGTGGCGCTGGGGGCGCGGACCGCGATTGTGCACACAAGAAGTGGCGCGCGCGCACGTATGATGCGGCCATGAAGCGATCGATCCTCGTGCTCGTGCTCGTCGCCGGATGTGGCGGCGGCGGCAACGGCGGCGGCGCGGGCGACATGGCCGGCGGCGGCGGTGGCGGCGGCGGCGGCACCGGCGGCGCGGGCGGCGGCGGCGGCGCGACCGCGGCGCTCTACCCGCTCGCCGTCGGCAACCGCTGGACCTTCACCATCACCGCCGTCGGCGCCGGCAGCACCTGCAGCCCCGGCAGCTACGATCAACACGTCCTTTCCGCCAACGCCGCCGGCGGACGCGCCGCGTTCCAGCTCGACAACTTCTGCAGCGGCGTCGCCGGCAGCTACGACTATTCGACGCCCGGCGGCGACGAAGTCGACTTCTACTACAACGCCACCTGGGCGCCGATCATCGATCTGCCGCTGCAAGAAGGCCACTCGTGGACCTACTTCAACAGCTCGTACACCTGGCATCGCGAGACCTCGGTGACCGTCCCCGCCGGCACCTTCGACGACTGCTGGACGGCGAACCAGAACGTCTCGTACATCGCCTACCTCACCTACTGCCGCGGCGCCGGCCTCGTGCGCTCGTACTCCTCGGACCTCACCGGCAGC
>DASXOU010000062.1:0-8431 GCA_036494045.1 Polyangia bacterium
CGCGCTCGCCGTCGCCGTCGCCGCGCGGGCCGGCGCGACGCCGTGGGAGGAGGTCGCGCATCCCAATCGCCGTCGCTGCCTGCAGCTCGTCGCCGACGCGACCACGCTCGCCGACGGCCGCCAGTGGAAGTCGGCGGCGCAGGCCGCGCGCACGGCGGCGAGCCTGTGTCCGTCGGATCGCAACATCCTGCAGCACGCCGGCGAGACGCTCCTCGGCGCGCGCGAGTACGCAGAGGGGCGCCAGGATCTCGAACGCGCCCACAGGCTCGTCGACGCGCCGGCCACGCACGACGACGAGCTTTCGCTCGCGTTCCTCCTCGGCTTCGCGCGCGAGGTCACCGGCGATCTCGACGGCGCCATCGACGAGCATCGCCGACTCGAGGCGATGGGCGGCCTGCCGCCGCCGAACCAGTATCTCGTGCACTACAACCTCGGCGACGAGCTCATGGCCGCCGGCCGTCTCGGCGAAGCGATCGACGAATACCGCCGCGCCGTCACGCTCGCCGGCGCCAAGCCGGTCGTGCGCCTCGCGCTCGCCGTCGCGCTCGATCGCGACGAGCAGGTCGATCAAGCGCGCGCCGAGCTCGCCGGCGTCCTCGCCTTCGATCCCGATCTGCGCAGCCTCGACGCCGAGGACTATGTCTTCGTCCCGCGCGCCGAAATCTACTACTACCGCGCGCTCGCACTCGCCGAGCGCGGCGCCCTCGCCGAAGCGCGCCTCGACCTCCGTCACTTCCTCGCCGAGCTGCCGACGAGCCCCTACGCTGCACACGCACGCCGCCGCCTTGTCGACGCCGAGGAGCGCGTCGATCCGCGCGAGCTCGAGGTCTCGGCGGCCGGCGTCGATAGCCGTGCCATCGCCCGCGCGCTCGACCCGGTCGTCGCCGCGCTCGAGTCCTGCCTTCCCGGAGCCAAGGTCATGCGCGTCCGGCTGCAGCTCGCGCGCGGCGCGCTCCACGCCGAGCCCGACCATCCCGCCGCCGAGTGCCTGGATCGCGCCTTATCCCGCGTAGATGCCCGGTCGCTCGCGGCCCTCCACGCCGGCTCGGTCGTGCTGCCGCTGGCCGCGCGACGCCCCGCGCCGTCGGCGCCGTAGACGCGTCAACCGATTGATCCTATATTGCACAAGTGGACGTGAGCCCACGGTATCTGGTCATCGAGGGGCCCATCGGCGTGGGCAAGACGGCTTTCGCGCGGCTCCTCGCCGCGCGCCTCGGCGCCCGCCTGGTCCTCGAGTCGACGAACAATCCGTTCCTCGGCGAGTTCTACGACGATCCACGACGCCATGCCTTCCAGGCCCAGCTCTACTTCCTGCTCTCGCGCTTTCAGCAAAAGGACGACGTCCACCAGCAGGATCTCTTCGCCCGCGGCGGTGTCGTCAGCGACCAGCTCTTCGCCCGCGACCGCATCTTCGCGCAGCTCAACCTCAGCCGCGACGAGCTCGTCCTCTACGACAAGATTTACGGCCTCCTCGGCGCCCAGGTGGCGCGCCCCGATCTGGTCGTATACTTACAGGCGCGGCCCGAGGTGCTGGTTTCCCGACTCAAGCGCAGGGCAACCGATGCACGTTTGCCGCCGCGCGATTACATAGAGAAGGTGGCCCAAGCGTACGCGGAGTTCTTTTTTCACTACGGGGACAGCCCGCTCCTGGTGGTCAACACTTCGGAGATCGACTTCGTGGAGAGTCGAGCAGATCTCGACGATCTCGTTGCGGTCATCCAACGCACCAGAGCCGGCGTCTCCCATTACAGCCCGCTCGGAACCCGCTGAGGGAACGAGACGGAGGTGGCACATGAAGTCGAACGGCATTCCGAAAGTCACCGTCCAGACGCTCGCCAAGATGAAGGCCGAGCATCGCAAGATTTCCATGCTCACTGCCTACGACGCCAGCTTCGCGCGCCTGGTCGATCAGGCCGGCGTCGACATCATCCTCGTCGGTGATTCGCTCGGCATGGTGGTGCAGGGCGGCGGCAACACACTGCCCGTCACCATGGACGAGATGATCTACCACTGTCGCTCGGTCGTGCGCGGCACCGAGCGCGCGCAGGTCGTCGGCGACATGCCGTTCATGTCGTATCAAGCGTCGCTCGAGGACGGCATCCGCAACGCCGGCCGCCTGGTCAAAGAGGGCGGTGCCGAGGCCGTCAAGCTCGAGGGCGGCGCCGACTACGCCGAGCTCGCGGCGCGCCTCTTCAAGATCGGCATCCCGGTCATGGGTCATATCGGGCTCACGCCGCAGTCGCTGCATGCGATGGGCGGCTTCAAGGTGCAGGGCCGCTCGCAGAAGCAGGCCAAGAAGCTGCTCGACGACGCGCGCGCGCTTGCCGAAGCCGGCTGCTACGCGCTCGTCCTCGAGGGCATCCCGCGCGAGCTCGCCACCGAGATCACCGCCGCCGTCTCGATTCCCACGATCGGCATCGGCGCCGGCGTGCACTGCGACGGCCAGGTGCTGGTGATCTACGACCTCCTCGGCATGAACGAGGAATTCCGCCCCAAGTTCGTCAAGCGCTACGACAACCTCGCCGTCCGCATCCGCACCGCCGTCGAGCAGTACATCACCGAGGTGCGCAACGAGCAGTTCCCCGACGAAGAGCACAGCTTCTCCAAGGACGCGCCTCCGCAGAACGCGACGCCCTACGGCTCGGCGCGCGCCGTCGCCGGCGGCGGCACGGCCGAGCGCGATCCCGACGCCACCGGCGCCGCCTGCATTCCGCTGCCGTTCCCGCGCCCCAAGAAGTGAGCGAGCGTCAGCGAGAGAACGTGAGCGTCGAGCTCGTCCAGACGCCGTCGGAGATGCGCGCGCGCGCCGACGCGTGGCGCGCCGCCCAAAAGCGCATCGCGTTCGTGCCGACGATGGGCTTTTTGCACGCCGGCCACGTCTCGCTCCTCGACGAGGGGCGCCGCCGCGGCGACGTGCTGGTGCTCTCGATCTTCGTCAATCCCACGCAGTTCGGACCGAAGGAAGATCTCGCGCGCTACCCGCGCGACCTTGAGGGCGACCTCGAAAAAGCACGCGCCGCCGGCGTCGACGTCGCCTACGTCCCCGACGCCGCCGCGATGTATCCGCCCGGCTATCAGACCTACGTGCAGGTCAAAGAGCTGCAAGAAGGCCTCGACGGCGCCAGCCGCCCCGGCCACTTCGCCGGCGTCGCCACCGTCGTGTGCAAGCTGTTCGCCGCCGTTCAGCCGCACGTCGCGCTCTTCGGCCGCAAGGACTACCAGCAGCTGCGCGTCCTGACGCAGATGACGCGCGACCTCGATCTCGGCGTCGAGATCGTCGGTATGCCCATCGTGCGCGAAAAAGACGGCCTCGCCCTGTCGTCGCGCAACGCGTATCTGTCGCCCGACGAGCGGCTGCGCGCCCTGGCGCTGAGCCGCGCGCTCGTCGCCGCGCGCGAATCCTTCGACCAGGGCGAGCGCGACGCCGCCCGCCTCGTCGACTGCGCGCGCGCGACCTTGCACTTGACGCCCGGCGTGCGCCTCGACTACCTCGAGCTGCGCGACGCCGCGAGCCTGGCGCCGCTCGACGGCCGCCTGCGCCGCGGCGCCGTCATGGCCGTCGCCGCCTTCGTCGGCACCACGCGGCTCATCGACAATCAGCTCCTCGAACCGTAGACTGCGCGCCGTGAAACGTTTCGGTAGCCTGTTCAAGAACGAGCTCGTCACCGGCCTGGTGTTGCTCGCGCCCGTCGCCGGCACCGCCTATCTCGTCTACGCCATCGTCAGCGGCGTCGACCGCCTGTTCCCCGACGAGCTTCGCCCGCGCCTGTTCGGCCATCCGCTGCCGGGCCTCGGCGTCATCAGCGTGCTCGTCCTCGCGCTCCTCGTCGGCATCTTCGCGCACAACTTCATCGGCCGCCGCCTGGTCGCCTTCTTCGATCGCGGCCTGCAGCGCGTGCCGCTCTTCGGCGGCACCTACGGCCTCATCAAGCAGGTCTTCGAGTCGGTCTTCGCGCAAGGCGCCGACAGCTTCAACCGCGCCGTCCTCATCGAGTACCCGCGCCAAGGCGTCTTCGCCATCGCATTCGTGACCTCGAACGACGTGCCGGTGCGCTCGTCGGCCGGCGAGGAGCTGGTCAGCGTCTTCGTGCCGACGACGCCGAACCCGACCTCCGGTTTCTACCTTCTCGTCGAGAAGAAGCTGGTGCGCGAGCTCGACATGCCGGTGCAGCAAGCGTTCAAGCTGGTCATCACCATGGGCATCGCAAAAGAGCCCGAGCTGCTTACGACGACGGCAAAGTTGCAACGCAAGGATTTGGCGGGCAAGTTGTAATTCAGGCTACGTCGGACTTGCCGAAAATCGGACCAGCCTCCGATTTCCGGAAGCCGCCGCCGCCGGAATTCAGGGGCTTGGGCGTCGATAGGGTGGAACGCAACTTGCGAGGGAGGGGGCCATGCGTTCGGTCAATGCGCCGCGTGTAGCGCACGATGCGACAGTGGAGATCGGCCAGGGCGGCAAGGCGCGCGCGATCAACCTGTCGACGGGCGGGATCCTCATCGCCGCCGAAGATCCGCTCGATCTCGGCGCCGCGGTTCACCTCAAGGTCAACTTGAAGGACGGCGCCTCGCCGCTCGACGTCGACGCCGAAGTGCTGCGCCGCGCCGACGGCGGCATGGCGCTGCGCTTCGTCGATCTCGACGACGTCGCCAAGCGGCGCATCTCGCGCCTGGTGCAGAAGCGCGAGCCGACGCAGTTCGGCAAGCGCGACGTGCGCATCCACTTGCCGTCGCTGGCGGCGCCGCTGCGCGCGAGCGCGCGCGATCTCACCGAGCGAGGCGTCATGATCGAGGCCGAGCTGCCCTGGCTGCGCCTCGGCAGCCAGGTCACGACCGAGCTGTCGGCCGATCGCGCCTGCGACGGCAAGGTGCAATGGATCGGCCTCGACGTCACGCGCTCGGGCTCGGCGCGCCTGCGCATCTTCGTCGACCTGACCGAGGAGCGCGCCGACGGCACGCCCGTCGGTCCGCCGCCCGCGGTCACCGACGCGAACGACGCCTTGCCCATCGGCGCCGCCGATGAGGTCGAGCGCCGCGCGCCGCGCCGGCTGCGCTGGCTGTGGCCGTCGCTGGCCGTGGGCGGGCTCGTCGCCAGCGGCCTCTTGTCGCTGGCGCTGCTGCGCAAGCCGCCGGCGCCGCTGCTCCTGCCGACGGCGCCGCCCGAGATCGAAGCGCGCGTCGCCAAGGCGCCGTCGACGACGAAGCTGCCGAGCGAGAGCGCGATCGAGACGCCCGCGGCGACGCCGGCGACGACCAAGCCGCAGAAGAGCACGCCGTCGCCGCACAAGTCGGCGCGCGCCAAGAAGCACGCCCGCGCGGTTACGCCGCGAGCTGGCTGATGTACTCGAGCTTCTGCGCCAGGCCCTTGCGATAGAACTGGCGCACCTCGCCGAGCATGTCGTCGACGGCGTGGTTGCGCACGAACCGCTCCTCGAGCGACGCCGCGTAGCCGCTCGCCGCCGAGTTGGCCAGCTCGTAGCGCTCGCGCTCCTCGCGCGACAGATCGCCGGCAAAGCGAATGTTGGCGAACAGCCGCTCGCGCAGATCGGCCGGCGGCTCGCCTGCCTGATTCCACGTCACGAGCAGCGCCACGAGATACTTGTCGACCTCGGCCTGCAGCTCGAGCTCCACCGCCGACACCGGCCGCTCCTGCCGCGCGCGATGCACGAGATAGACGAAGTGGCTGACGCCCTCGACGGCGTAGAGGAAGTCCTGCAGGTTGGCCGCGTCGAGCCGCCGTCGCGGATCGCGCATCGCCAGGTTTTCCAGCGTGCGCTCGTCGACGAAGAGGCCGAGGCTGAGCCCGTCCTCCTCGCGCCGGATGAGCAGCTGCTCCCGAGGCGTGCGCTCGGGTTGAAACGCGTCGCGCTCGTCGCCACCGACGAGAAAATCGCAGACGTCGAGGTCGGTCTCGACGCGATACATCGACTCGATGCCGCCCTGCAACGCGCGCAGGACGGCGGGCATTACTGCAAATCTCCCTTGGGCGGGATGACCCCTTGCGCGCGCAGCCGTCGCTCCATCCACTCCGAGCCGGTGCGCAGCCAGCGCTCGTAGAGCCGCACGAGGTCGAGGTTGCCGCTCATCGTGTCCTCGGCGACCTCGGCGAAGACGTCGACGAAGCGCGGGAACTTCTCGCCGAGCTCGTCGTAGACGTCGCCGAACACCGCCGAGTTGGGATTTCCGCGGAAGAGCCGCGCCAGCGTGCTGTAGGCCGCGCCTCCCATTTGAATGTAGTAGTCGACGTCGACCAGCTTCCGCTGCAGTGAATCGGCGAAGAAGCCGGAGACGTAGAGCGACTTGTCGCCGACGTCCTTGAGCTGGCGAACCCGCTCGTCGGGCGATTGGACCGCCGCGGCCAGCTTCAGCGCCAGCGGCTCATCGTCGGGTGGCGACTTGGTGAACTCGGCGAGCAGGCTGACGAGGTAGCACTCGGTCGGGGTGGTGGCCTCGACCCGCTGGTTACGAATGGCTTCCGCGACGCGATCGTGAAAAAACTCGGCGATCGAGCCGTCCAACTTCAGCGTCATCAGCCGATCCTCCCGGCCACATGCTCATTTTCGTCACCGCAACGCGAAAGATCAATTTTCGTCTTTGTTTCCAGGCGGCTAGACCCGCGTATCCGCGCGTCTTCGCGAGCGTTTTTCGCGCACGGAAACCTACAAGTTACGCGGATGTGCGCCTTTCGAAATCGTGAACAAATCCAGTGAAAAGGGCCTTGCGTCCGCCTGCCGAATGCTTAACATGCGCGCCTGTTAGCACTCGCTTTGAGCGAGTGCTAACGAACTGTTCCGAATCCGTTCAGACAACCGGAGGAGACTGATGAAGATTCGACCGCTCCAGGACCGTCTCGTGGTGAAGCGGCTCGCCGAGGAAGAGAAGACCAAGGGGGGCATCATCATCCCGGACAGCGCGAAGGAGAAGCCGATCGAGGGCGAGGTCATCGCCGTCGGCAACGGCAAGTTCAACGAGGAGGGCACGCTCCGTCCGCTCGACGTCAAGAAGGGCGACCGCGTGCTTTTCGGCAAGTATTCGGGCACCGAGATCAAGCTCGACGGTGTCGACCACCTCATCCTCCGCGAGGACGAAGTCCTCGGGATCATCGAGAAGTAAAGGAGACATCATGGCCGCTAAAGACATTCAGTTTTCCGAGCACGCGCGTGCTCGCATCCTCACCGGCGTCAACACGCTCGCCGACGCGGTGAAGGTGACGCTCGGCCCGAAGGGCCGCAACGTCGTGATCGAGAAGTCGTGGGGCGCCCCGACGGTCACCAAGGACGGCGTCACCGTCGCCAAGGAGATCGAGCTCGAGAACAAGTTCGAGAACATGGGCGCGCAGATGGTCAAGGAAGTCGCGTCCAAGACCTCGGACGTCGCCGGCGACGGCACCACCACGGCGACCGTGCTCGCGCAGGCGATCTTCCGCGAGGGCAGCAAGATGGTCGCCGCGGGCCACAACCCGATGGAGATCAAGCGCGGCGTCGACGCGGCCGTGGCCGCCATCGTCGAGCAGCTGAAGTCGCAGTCGAAGGCGACCAAGGGCCAGAAAGAGATCGCGCAGGTCGGCACCATCTCGGCCAACGGCGATACGACCATCGGCAACATGATCGCCGAGGCGATGGAGAAGGTCGGCAAGGAAGGCGTCATCACCGTCGAGGAAGCGAAGTCGATGGATTCGACGCTCGACGTGGTCGAGGGCATGCAGTTCGATCGCGGCTACCTGTCGCCGTACTTCGTGACCGACGCCGAGCGCATGGAAGCCGTGCTCGAAGACGCGTTCGTGCTCATCCACGAGAAGAAGATCTCGAACATGAAGGAGCTGTTGCCGCTGCTCGAGCAGATCGCGCGCGCCGGCAAGCCGCTCCTCATCATCGCCGAGGACGTCGACGGCGAGGCGCTGGCGACGCTGGTCGTCAACAAGCTGCGCGCGACGCTCAACGCGTGCGCGGTCAAGGCGCCCGGCTTCGGCGATCGCCGCAAGGAGATGCTCAAGGACATCGCGATCCTCTCGGGCGGCCAGGCCGTGACCGAAGACCTCGGGCTCAAGCTCGAGAACCTGACGCTCAAGGATCTCGGCCGCGCCAAGCGCATCACCGTCGACAAGGACAACACCACGATCGTCGACGGCGCGGGCAAGAAGGAGAGCATCGAGGCGCGCGTCAAGGAGATCCGCGCCCAGATCGAGAACACCACCAGCGACTACGATCGCGAGAAGCTCCAGGAGCGCCTGGCCAAGCTCGCCGGCGGTGTCGCGGTGATCAAGGTTGGCGCAGCCACCGAAGTCGAGATGAAGGAGAAGAAGGCCCGCGTCGAAGACGCGCTGCATGCGACCCGTGCGGCTGTCGAGGAAGGCGTGGTGCCGGGTGGTGGTGTTGCTCTGCTGCGGGCGCAGCGGGGCCTCGACAAGCTCGAGGGCGCCAACGAGGACCAGCAG
>DASXOU010000063.1:0-14065 GCA_036494045.1 Polyangia bacterium
ATGCAGGCGTCGCGCGCGGCGACCGAGCGCGAGCACGAGCGCACGCGTGCGCATCGCGCGGCGCCGACGCCGCCGATCGCGCCAGCGCCGCCGATCGCGCCAGCGCCGCCGATCGCGCCGTCGCCGCCGATCGCGACGACGGCGCCGATCGCACCAACAGCGCCGATCGCGCCGTCGCCGGCGCCGCGGATCGCCGTTGCCCCGGTCGCGCCGGCGCCGCCGCGTCGTGCGTCGCCACCCACCGTCGCGCCCGTCGCCGCCGAGAGCGAGAGCGACGAAGCGCGCCTCGTCGCCGACGCCGTCCGCGCGCTGCGCCACGAGCACGATCCGGCGCGCGCCGCCGCGCTCCTTGAGCGCTACCTCGATCGCTACCCCGACGGCGTCGCCGCCGAGGACGCGCTCGCCCTCGCGCTCGAGGCCACCATCGCCCGCGATCCGCCGCGCGCCGCCGGCTTCGCCACCCGCTATCTCTCGCGCTATCCGTCGGGCCGCTGGTCGGCGCTCGCCCGCCGCGCGTTGCAGCCGTGAAGCCCGTCGCCCTCGTCGCGCTCGTGCTCGCCGTCGCCGCCGGCTGCGGCTCGAGCGTCTTTCTCGGCTCGCTGCCGACGAGCGACATGGCGCGCCATGAAGACATGACGCAGTTCGTCCCCTTCGACGGTTTTTTCGTGCTCGACCTCGCGCCCGACGGCGCCACCGATCTCGGCGGCTTCGACGCCGCGCCCGCGATCGATCTCGCGCAATAGAAGGTTCGCCTTCGCCGCGCCCATTTGCACGGCGGAGGTGACCGAATGCTTCGCGCCACGCTGCTCGCGCTCCTCTTGACGCCGCTCGGCTGCTCGACCAACGCGCTGCCGGGCGCGCAATCGACCCGTCTCGGCGCCATCGACGGCGGCTCTCCCGGCGGCGCCGCCGATCTCGGCCACGGCGACGGCGGCGGCCGCGACAACGGCGGCGCCGACCTCGGCCCCGTCGACGGCGGCTGGCCGCTCGACGCCGGCCCCATCTTCGACGGCGGCTGGCCGCTCGATGCCGGCTGGCCGCACGACGCCGGCCACTTCCCGGTCGACCTCGCGCATTAGTCCGATACCGCTCCGCGCCGCGCCGGGTATGATCATCCCATGAGCGCCCTGTTCCCCTTCCCGCGCCTTCCCTACGGCTGGTTCGTCGTCGCCCGCTCGCACGAGCTCCCCACCGCCGAGACGCGCGCCTTCCGCTACTTCGATCGCGACCTCGTCCTCTACCGCGCCAGCGACGGCACGCCGCACGCACTCGACGCCTACTGCCCGCACCTCGGCGCCCACCTCGGCGAGGGCGGCTGCGTCGTCGGCGACTCGTTGCGCTGCCCGTTCCACGGCTGGCGCTTCGGCCCCGACGGCCGCTGCGTCGAGATCCCCTACAGCCCGCGCCTGCCGCGCGTCGGCGTGCGCGCCTGGCCCGTCGTCGAGCGGGGCGGCCTGGTTTTTCTCTGGCATGACAGCGAAGGCGGCGCGCCCGCGTTCGAGCTCCCCGACTTCGAAGGCGACGACTACACCGAGCGCCGCGACGTCGACTTCATCCTGCGCACGCATCCGCAAGAGCTGATGGAGAACACCGCCGACATCGCGCATTTCGGTTTTCTCCACGGCGCGCGCAACCACCGCTACCTCACCGACTGGCACGGCGACGGTCCGCTCGCCGCCACGCGCATCGGCTTCTCCGCCTCGGGCGCCGCGCTCGGCGCGCCCGTCGACTGGATCGATCTCGAGATCGACTTCCACCTCTACGGCCTCGGCTACCTCGTCATCGACAGCCACGTGGCCGCCGCCGGCGTCGACGGCCGCATCCGGGTCTGCGCCACGCCCATCGCCGGCGACGACGTGCGCGTGTTCTTCATGTCCAACGTGCGGCGCATGGCCGACCCCGCGTTCACCAACATGGTGGCCCAGCTATTTCACGAGGCGGCGCTGGCAGACTTCAAGCAAGACTTGAACATCTGGCGGCACAAGATCTACCGCCCGCGCCCGGTGCTGGTCCCCGGCGACGGGCCGATCCTGGCCTACCGCGAATGGGCCAGCCAGTTCTACGAACGGCGCGTCGCCTGATTCAATCGTCACCTGGCGCGCGGTTTGAATCAGGTGACGACATGACCAACCTGACGACTTCGCCGAAGCAGAAGGGCCGCGTCGCGGTCCCCATCCTCTTGTGGGTCATGGGCGTGCCCTTCAGCCTCGTCTTCCTACTCTGGCTGTTCTTCTTCCGCGGCCACTAGGATTTCTTCTTTTCGTCGGCGAAGGCGCGCTCGAGGATCTCGTTGCCGCCGCCGGCGAAGAGGTCCTTCAGATCCTCGGTCAGGCTGCGCGGCCGCGGCACCCGCGCGCCCGCCCCCGCCTCTTGGCGCTCGACGTTGCGCAGGAAGTTCTCGTCGCCGAAGCAGCCCTGCAGCTCGTCGAGGAACTCGTGCATGTCGGCGTGCCGCCCGTCGGGCTCCTTGGCCAGCGCGCGCCCGATCAGCGCCTCCGCCGCCGGCGTCACCTCCGCGCGCGGATTGCGCTCGCGCATCGGCGGCACCGGCTTGCCGCAGTGGGCGAGCATCATCTCCATCGGCGTCGATGCGTCGAACGGCAGCCGCGCCGTCAGCATCTCGTAGAACATGATCCCGAGCGCGTAGATGTCGATGCGATGATCGACCTCGCGCGTCGCGCGCGCCGTCTCGGGCGCCATGTACTGCGGCGTGCCGATGACCACCCCCGACATCGTCCGCCGCGACAGATCGGTGTCGAGGATCTTGGCCACGCCGAAGTCGAGGATCTTGACGTGATCGTAGCTCGCCTCCATCTCGACCTCGCCGGTGCCGCGATGCACCACCTTGCGCCGCCCCGCGCACTCGACGAGCATCACGTTCTCGGGCTTGAGATCGCGGTGCACGATCCCTTTTTCGTGCGCGGCGCCGAGCCCGCCGCCGATCTGGTTCACGATGTTGATGGCGCGGAACAGCGGCAGCGGCGCCGAATCTTCGAGGAGCGCGTCGAGCGGACGGCCTTCGACGTACTCCATCACGATGTACGCCAGGCCGTCGG
Organism: Polyangia bacterium; assembly: GCA_036494045.1. GTDB lineage: Bacteria > Myxococcota_A > Polyangia > Palsa-1104 > Palsa-1104 > JAQBQH01. Next base: position 3,057 of record DASXOU010000063.1, read on the forward strand.
AGGTCTCGCCGAAGTCGCTGACGGCGACGATGTTGCCGTGCCCGATCGCCGCCGCCGCGCGCGCTTCCTGGAGGAGGCGCGCGACCGCGTCCGACTCCGCCGCGTACTTCTCGTGCAGGATCTTGATGGCCGCGCGCGTGCCGATGTACACGTGCTCGGCGACGTAGACCGCGCCCATGCCGCCGGTGCCGAGCACGTCGAGCAGCCGATGGTTGCCGATGATCGTGCCGATGCGCGAGTCGATGGTCGCCGCCGGCAGCAGCACCGCCTCGTCGCGCGGGCAGACGCGCACCGACGGGCGGAACGCGTGCCGGCAGCGCGGGCAGAGGAGCATCACGCGGCCGATCGTATCAGAGTTGAGAGCCAATCAGGCGACAGGCAACAGGCAACAGGCGACAGGCAATGATCTGAATCCGGATCCGGAATCGCCTGTTGCCTGTCGCCTGTCGCCTGTTGTTCTTTTCTGGCTACCGATGCTTCGCGAGCCACGCGCTCGCCTCCCCAAACGGCCGCTTCCCGGGCGTCCCCGCCACGCCGTACGCCTCGCGTGCCTGCGTCGCCAGCGTGACCGCGCGCGCGCGATCGCCCGTCGCCCACAACGCCTGCGCCAGCGCGAACCGCACGTCGGGCGCCGACAAGCCTTCGCCCGGCTCTTTTCCCAGGATGGCGAGCGCGCGCTCGAGCGGCGCCAGCGCCGCCGCCGCGTTGCCGCGCGCCAGCGCCACGTGCCCGAGCGCGAGCAGCGGCTGCACCAACTGCGGATGCTTGCCGCCGAGTGACTTCTCGTCGCCGGCGACGGCGCGCTCGAGCGTCGCCTGCGCCTCGGCGAGCTTGCCGAGCCGCCGCTCGGACTCGCCGACCCAGCCGGTCAGCCGCGCGCACAACGGATGCGCCGCGCCCATGGTCGACTCGCACATGTCGAGACCCTCGCGGAAATCGCGCAGCGCCTCCTTGGGCTGTCCGAGCGCGAGATCGGCCTCGCCGATGTTCGACAGCGCCGTCACCGTCTCCTTGCCCGGCCCGATGCGCGTGCGCCAATCGGCGAGCGCGAGTCGATACTGCACGATCGCCTCTTTGGCGCGATCGAGCTGCTGCAGCTCGCCGCCCATGTTGTTGCGGATCATCGGCACGTCGGGATCGCTCGGCCGCGCGCTCAGAAGCAGCTTCAGCGCGCTCTGGTAGCCGGCGAGCGCGCGCTCGTGATCGCCGGAGTCGCCGTAGACGTCGGCCATGCCGACGCGCGCCGCGATGAGGACCGGATTGTCGGGCCCCGCCAGCTTCTCCTCGATCTCCAAGCAGCGACGATAGGCGTCGAGCGCTTGTGGATACTCGGCCTTGAAGTAGTGGACGCTGCCGAGGTGATAATAGGTGTCGGCCACGGCGGTGTGCTCGGGGCCGAGGACGCGCTCTTCGATGGCGAGCGCGCGCTCGGCGTCGGCGAGCGACTCGTCGTACTTACCTTCGCGCTCGCGCAGGCTCGAGCGCGTCGAATAGAGGAGGCCGAGCAGCTCGTCCTTGCGCGAGAGGTGCCCGGCCAGCGCTTCGGCGACCTCGGCCCAGCGATCGCCGTCGGCGTACTTGGCCTGGCGCGTGCCGACGGCGATGATGAGATCGGTCGCCGCGCGCGCCGCTGCTTCTTCGTGTCGCCCGGCGAGCGCCGCCAGATAGGCGCGCTCGAGCAGGCGCGCCGACTCGGCGTAGTCGCCCTTCAACCCCACGAGGTGTCCGACGCGCAGCTCGGCCTCGGCCTCGATGGGCGGATACTTCAGCGCCTGGGCCTGCGTCAGCGCCGCGCGTCCGAGGCGCAGCCCTTCGTCGTAGCGCGCAGCCAATTCGAGCGCGTTGGCGCGGGCGAGCTGCGCGCGGATCTCTTCGACGCGCCGGGCCGCCGACGGATCGCGCGGGGGCGGAATCGGCGCGCGCAACGCCGCCAGGTCGGCGCACATCGACAGCGGTGGCAGCGACTGCGCCGCCTCGGCCGCGTGCGCGACCACGCCCGGATCGGCGGCGGCGAAGATCTCGCCGAGCGTCTTCATCGCCTCGCGCCGATCGTCGAGGCAGCTCATGCGCAGATCGAGCAGCTCCTGCGACTGCTCGCCGCGCACGCGCGTCGCCTCGCACGCGTCGGTGTGCATGGCGACGAAGGCGCGGCCGTAGTCGTCGAACGCGCGCTCGACGGTGGCGAGCGCAGCCTCGGCGTAAGGCAAGCCGCTCGCCTTGAACGCCGCGCGCACCTCGGCGCGTCGCGTCGCGTCCCACACGCCGTCGAGCTTGCGCGCGGCGCCAGCGCAGCTGGCCACGCGCTGGCGATGGAGCACGCCGGCAGCGACGCCCAGCGACGCGACCACGGCGACGACCGCCCCGACGCGCCACAGCCGCTGCCGCTTGAGCGCCGGATCGGCGCGCAACGCATCGAGCAGCGCCTCCATCGATCCCCACCGATCCGCCGGCCGTTCTGCCAGGCCGCGCACCAAGACCGCGCGCAGCCAGCGCGGCACCGTCGTCCCCGCCGGCGGCTCGCCGAGCGTCCACGCGTGGAGGTGCGGGATCACCTCGTCGGCGGTGCGCGGATAGGGATAGTCGCCGTAGAGCGCGTGATAGAGCGCGACGCAGAAGCTGAACTGATCGGCGCGCGCATCCGCCTTGTGCCCGAGGCCCTGCTCGGGCGCCATGAAGCGCGGCGTGCCGATGACCGCGTCCGATCGCGTCAGCGGCGTGGCCAACAGGTTTCCCGGCCCACCCGACGGCTGCGACGGCGGCACCGGCGTCGCCAACAGCGGCAGCTCGCGCCGCGGCTGCGTGACTTCCGCCTTGGCGCTCGGCTTGTCGTCGACGGTGACGTCGAGCTCCTCGGAGTCGACCAGCGGCCGCGGCTGCGACGTGTGCCCGTCGCCGCGATCGGCGTCGCGCGCCAGCCCGAAGTCGAGCACGCGCACGCGGCCGTCGTTGCCGACGATCACGTTGTCCGGCTTGAAGTCGCGATGCACGAGCCCGGCGCGATGCGCGGCGGCCAGCCCTTCGCCGGCGGCGAGGAACGCGTCGAGGACCTCGCGGCGCCGGCGCGGCTTGTCGCGCAGCCATTGCCGCAGCGTCTGCCCCTCGACGAAGTCCATGGCGATGAACACCAGGCCACGGAAGGTGCCGACGTCGTGCACCGCGATCACGTTGGGATGCTGGAGGCGCGCCAGCGCCTGCGCCTCCCGCAACAGGCGATCGCGCTTGGCGCCCGCCGCTTCGTTGTCGACGGCAGCGACGAGCTTGAGCGCGAGCGGACGATCGAGCTCGGGATCGTACGCGCGGTAGACCACGCCCATCCCGCCCTGCCCGATGCGATCGATCACCACGTAGCGGCCGACGCAAGTGCCGCGCGCGAGCTCGTCCATACCCGCTACAAACGTATCACGTCGCGCGCAGCGGAACAGGCTCCGGCGCGGCGCTGATGGTGCGCCACCACGGATCGACGAGCTCGACGCGCGCCGGCTCGACGGCGGCACCGAGCCGCGGCATCACCAACTGCGCGCCCCGCGCCGGCCCGAGGCGCAAGAGCGTCTCGGCCGGATCGTCCCACGCGTGAATCGCCAGGTTGAACGTGCCCCAATGCACCGGCAAGAGCGCGCCGCCGCCGAGCAGCGCGTGCGCCTCGAGCGCGTTCTCCGGTCCGAGGTGGATCTCGCCCCAGCTCGGGTGATAGGCCCCGACCTCGAGCATCACGAGATCGAACGGACCGAGCCGCGCCGCGATCTCGGCGTACTCGGGCGTGAGGCCGGTGTCGCCGCTGAAGAAGAACGAGCGGCGCGGCGCGCGCACGGCGAACGACGACCACAAGGTCGCGTTGCGCCCGATGCCACGCCCCGAAAAATGGCGCGCCGGCGCCGCCGTGATCGACAGCTCCGCGCGCGGCAGCTTGGCCGTCTCCCACCAGTCGAGCTCGACGATGCGCCCCGGCTCGATGCCCCAGCTCTCGAGGTGCGCGCCGACGCCGAGCGAGGTGTAGAACGGCACGTCGCGCCCGGCGAGCGCGAGGATGGTCGGATAGTCGAGGTGATCGTAGTGGTCGTGCGAAATGATCACGGCGTCGAGTGGCGGCAGCGCGTCGATCGTCACCGGCACCGGCTGAAACCGCTTGGGCCCGGCGATCCGCGACGGCGACGCGCGCTCGCCCCATACCGGATCGGTGAGGATGCGCGCGCCATCGATCTCCACGAGCACCGTCGAATGGCCGAGCCAGGTCGCGCGCAGGCCGCTCTCGACGGGGCGCGCCCACGCCGGCCGCGGATCGACCGACGGCAGCGGCGCCGGCGGCGTCCGCCGCTGCCCGCCGAAAAAATATTCGCCGAGGGTGCCGAAGGTATTGCCCTTCAGGACCGGCGTCCGCGCCACCGTGTTGCGGAAGCCACCGTCGACGAAGCGGGGCGAGGCCTGCACCCGCTCGCGGCGAGCGCCTGACACCTTGCCACCGAACGCCGAAGCCATGAAAATGAGATGTACCATCACGCCGCGCCGTTTCGCGGTACACTAGGAGATGTCAGAGTGAGGAGCCCCCATGGCTGGAAAGCGGCTGTACGTAGGCAATCTTTCGTTCAACACGACCGAGGACACGTTGCGACAGGCGTTCGAGCAGAACGGACGTAAGGTCGCGGAGGTCAAGATCGTGACCGACCGTGACACGGGACGGCCGCGAGGCTTCGGCTTCGTCGAGATGTCGTCGCCCGAGGAAGCGCAGGCGGCGATCGCCGACTGGGACGGGCAGCAGCTCGACGGACGCAACCTCAAAGTCAACGAGGCGCAGGAGCGCACCGGTGGCGGCGGCGGCGGTGGCGGTGGGGGCGGCGGCCGTGGCGGCGGTGGCCGCGGCGGCGGCGGTGGTCGCGGCCGTTACTAGGCCGGGATGACGGCGGCAGCGTTCCGAAAGCTCGCGCTGTCGCTGCCTGACGCGATCGAGGCGCCGCATTTTGCGCGGGCCTCGTTTCGCGTCGGCAAGAAGATCTTCGCAACGATGACCGCCGCCGGCGACGAGGCGATGGTGCGTGTCGAACCGCGCCAAAAGCTCTATGCGCTCCTGAAAGCGCAGCCCGACGTCTTCTTCAGCTACGGCGGCTGGACCGAGCGCAACGGCTCGCTTGGCATCCGTCTGGCCAAAGCCGAGGTCGCCGAGTTGCGTCCGCTCGTCGTGGAGTCGTGGCGTCACGTTGCTAGCAAGCGCACGCGATCGAAGTTGACTTCGCCGTAAAAACGACTACATCGAAGGGCCTTGACCTTCGCCGACCTTCGCTTGATCGAGCCCCTTCTGCGCGCCGTGGCCGCGGAAGGCTATGCCACGCCCACGCCCATTCAGCAGCAGGCGATCCCGCACGTCCTCGATGGGCGCGATCTTCTCGGCCTGGCGCAGACCGGCACCGGCAAGACGGCGGCGTTCGCGTTGCCGATCTTGCAGCGCCTCTCCGCATCGGGGCGGCGGCCGCATGGTGACCGTTCGATCGCGGTCCTGGTGCTGACGCCGACGCGCGAGCTGGCGGCGCAGATCGGCGAAGGCTTCGCCGCCTACGGCAAGCACCTCGGCTACAAGCACGCGGTCATCTTCGGCGGCGTCGGACAGAACGCGCAGGAGCGCGCGGTGCGCGGCGGGCTCGACATCCTCGTCGCCACGCCGGGGCGCCTTCTCGATCTCATGCAGCAGCGGATCGTGCATCTCAATCGGATCGAGACCTTCGTCCTCGACGAAGCCGATCGCATGCTCGACATGGGCTTCATCCACGACGTGCGCCGCGTGATCGCGCAGCTGCCGCCGAGCCACAATCGGCAGACGCTGTTCTTCTCGGCGACCATGCCGCCCGAGGCCAAGAAGCTGGCCGACGCCATCCTGCGCAACCCGGCGACGGTGGCGGTGGCACCCGTCTCGTCGACGGCAGAGCGCGTCGAGCAGCGCATCTACAATGTCGAGCGCGGCGACAAGCGTCCGATCTTGGCGGCGCTGCTCGAGACCGATCCCACGATCACGCGCGCGCTCGTCTTCACGCAGATGAAGCACACCGCCAACCGCGTCGCCGAATATCTGCAGAAGCGCGGCGTGCAGGCCGACGCCATCCACGGCAACAAGTCGCAGAACGCGCGCGAGCGGGCGCTGGCGCGCTTCAAGGCGGGCGAGGCGCGCGTGCTCGTCGCCACCGACATCGCGGCGCGCGGCATCGACATCGACGAGGTGTCGCACGTCATCAACTACGAGCTCCCCAACGTGCCCGAGACCTACGTGCACCGCATCGGCCGGACCGCGCGTGCCGGAAAAAGTGGCATCGCAATTTCCCTTTGCGACGCTGCTGAGCGACAATACTTGCGCGATATCGAAAGATTGATCCGACAGCGCGTCACCGTGATAGACGGGACGGCGCTGATCGAGAAAGCGAGGAGTCTGCATGCCACCGACGCAAAGACCATCCATCAACAAGCGCAACCGCGAGCAGGCCAAGCGCGAGAAGCAGCAAGAGAAGGCGGCGCGCCGGGCCGAGCGCGCGGAAGAGCGCAAGACGCGCGAGGCGGCCGCCGCCGATGGCGAAGATCCTGATTTGATCGGCATCGTGCCGGGCCCCCAGCCGCGCAACGACGACGATTTGTAGGGCGCACGAGCAACTTTTTGCGGCGCGTGCCGAAAAGAAGGCATGCGCGATGAACAGGCGACAGGCGGCAGGCGGTTAGCAACTGGCGATTTACGGAAAGGCGCGGATATCGCCGATCGGCTGGTGGAGCTCGCCGCTGCGGTCATACGGCTCGCACGAACCTTTCCAAGAGACACCGCGGCGCGCCACGTAGCATCGCAGCTCGTGCGTTGCAGCACCTCATCCGGCGCAAACTACGAAGAAGCGCGCGCTGCCGAGAGCCGCGCCGACTTCGTCCACAAGCTCGGCATCGCCGCCAAAGAGCTTCGCGAAACGATCTTCTGGCTTCGCCTCGTCGAGCGCAGCGCAATGACCTCCGCCGATCTCGATCTCTTAATCGAAGAGACGGCGCAGCTAGCCGCGATCCTCGTCGCCTCCGTTCGCACTGCCAGCCGCAACACCTAGCAACGCAAAATTGCCAATTGCCAACCGCCGGCCGCCTGTCGTCTGTTGCCGTTCCGGAAGGGTCCGACCACTTCGTCGGGCGGTGCTATGCTCCAACCTGTGAAGCCCACCACCGAGCCCAAGGTCATCATCCGCAACTGCGCCGCCTACGACGTGGAGACGATCCGCGCCATCGTGCGCGATGGCCTGCGCGAGCTCGACTTGGAGCCCTCGGGCCGCACGCTCGTCAAGCCGAACCTCGTCGCTGCCGGCAAGCTGTTTCCCCACGCGCACACGCGTCCCGAAGTCGGCGAAGCGGTGCTGCGGGCGCTGCAAGACGTCGGTGGCGACGGCATCAGCGAGCTCGCCGTCGGTGAGCGCTGCGGCATCACCATTCCCACGCGCGCGGCCTACGAGCAGTCGGGCTTCGAGGCGATGGTGCGCCGGCTCGGCGTCAAGCACTACTACTTCGAAGAAGAGCAGCAGGTCGAGATCCCGTACACGCACGAAGGGCGCCTGCGCGACTACGTGTTCACGCCGGAGCCGGTGGCCAAAGCGGACTTCTTCGTGAACATGCCGAAGTTCAAAGCGCACCCGTGGACGACGGTGACGTTCGGCTGCAAGAACTACATCGGCATTCAGGACGATCGCCATCGGCTCATCGATCACGATCATCGGCTCAACGAGAAAATCGCCGACCTGCAGTTCATCATTCAGCCGCAGTTCCTCGTCATCGACGCCATCGTCGCCGGCGAGGGGCGCATGCTGACGCCGCGGCCGTTTCAGCTCGGCCTCATCATCATGGGCAACAACCAGATCGCGTTCGACGCGGTCTGCTGCGCCATCATCGGCGTCGATCCGAAGACGGTCGATCACATCCGCATTCCGTCAGAGCGTGGCTTCGGACCGATCGATCTCGGCAAGATCAAAGTCACCGGCGACGTCACGCTCGACGAGGCGAAGCAGCGCGCCAAAGGCTTCGAGGTCGGGCTCATCCGCGTCGAGAAATATTTCGAGGGCAGCAAGATCACCGCCTACGCGGGGCCGCCGCCCGAGGCCGAGAAGACCGATTACTGCTGGGGCGGCTGCCCGGGCGCGATCGAAGAGGCGATCGAGATCTTGCGCGTCTTCGACAAGCAGTGCGACGAAAAGATGCGCCGCATGCACGTCGTCTTCGGCGCCTACGACGGGCCCATCGACGCCAAGCCGGGCGAGAAGGTCATCTTCATCGGCGACTGCGCGACGTGGGAAGGCAAGCTCGGCGATCAGCTGGTGCAGATTCGCAGCGTCTACAAAGATCGCGGCACCAAGGATCCGCACGCCGCCAAGCACAGCGACATCTACGCCAAGATGCTCGGCGTCGGAAAGCTGGTGCGCAAGGCCAAGGGCCAGCCGCACATCCGTCTCGAAGGCTGCCCCGTGAGCGTCTCGGAGCAGCTCCTGGCGATGGTGACCATCGGCGGCATCAAGAACCCGATGTTCTCGCCGGCGGAGGCGGTCGGGTTCAACAAGGCCTATCTGTCGTGGCGCATCGTCACCTTCTTCAAGCGGCTCTTCGGCAAGAAGTATCAGCAGCCCGGCGCGTGTCCGCGCGGCGAGGCGATGCCGCTCGTGCGCGGGCAGGAGCAGCACCCGCATCATCCACATCCGTAGCGCGCGCGGGTTTACGGGCGATACATGATGAGGCCGTTGAAGCCGGCGGCCCACACTTCGCCCGTCGCTGCGTCGCCGCCGACGCCCTGTAGGATCTGCGCCGGCATCCCCACCGTCGCCCAGGTGGCGCCGTGATCGGTCGACTCCTGGATGGTGGTGCCGACGAGGATCGCGTCGCCGGCGGGCGTCGACCACACGGCCCATAGCTGCGACGCGGTGGTGAGCTGCGAGGTCCAGGTGGCGCCGTGATCGGCCGAGTGCCACAGCGACGACGAGGTCTGGTTCGAGTTCATCGACGGGACCCACGCGTCGTTCGCCGTGCCCCAGCCGTAGTTCAAGTAGTCGGTGGTGCCGATGGTTTCCTTGACGAAGCCGGCCGACGACGAGCCGTGCTCGACGAGACCGTTGCCGCCGAACAGGTAGACGTCGCCGACGCCCGAGCCCCACACGCAGCCGATCGAGACCGCGCCGGCTGGCTGCGCCATCGATGCGAAGCTGGTGCCCGTCGACGAGTGCATCGCGCCCTTGGCGCCGACGACGTAGATGTCGCTCGCGCTCGTGCCCCACACGTCGTAGAGGTCGTTGGTGCCCGAGCCGATGCTCGACCACGCGCTGCCGCCGTTGGTCGTGTGCAAGACGGTGCCGTGCAGGCCGACGGCCCAGACGTTCTGATCGCTCACGCCCCATACGGCTTCGAGGTCGTACGTGGTGCCGGTCGACTGCTTGGTCCAGGTGGTCCCGCTGTCGGTGGTCTTGAGGATCGTCCCCGACGCGCCGGCGATGTAGACGATGCCGTTGCCGGCGGCCCACGGCTGATAGAGCACGGTGGTGACGCCGCTCGTCTGCGCGACGAAGGGCGTGGCCGCCATGTCGACGGCGCCGCCGCCGCCACCGCTGCCGCCGCCCCCGCCACCACCGGTGCCGAGATCGCCAAAGCCGCGGTCGTCGATGGCGGGCGTCGAGAGCGCGACCGAGACGCAGGCGTGCTGTCCGGGCGTGAACACGTCGGCCTGGCAGGCGCTGCCGATGAAGGCGCCCGAGGCGTCGAACGCGTGCAAGACGACGACGTAGTTGCCGGCGGGGAGCTCGAGCGTGGTGCCGCTGTTGCCCTCGATGTGGCGGCTGACGACGGGCGCGGGCGCGCCGCCGGCGAGGTCGTTGCCGTCGCAGCTCGCGCTGGCGTCGTAGACGTCGACGTCGACGGCGCTCGCTTGCGCGGCCAGGCTCTGCATGTCGATGGAGAGCGCCGGGCAGTCGCCGCCGCCTCCGCAGCCGGCGAGAGCTGCGGCCATGAGCGCGGTCAATGGAACGACGCGACGCACCTACGACAGAGTAGATCGATGCGGCGCGCGCGACTGTAGCGGCGCTGACTCGTGTACGTGTGGGGCTTACTTCGGGCTTACTTGGACGGCTCGTCGGTGACGCGCATGCTCGAGACGAGCGCGCCGACGAAGATGACCACGCCCATGATCGCCACGCCCCACAGGAAGGTGCCCGCGGCGAACGGGGCACGCGTGAGATAGGCGCTGGTTTCGCGGGCGACTTCGGGGGACCAAGACAGGGCGCTGAGCAACATCGTCGGACGACCTCCTGCCGAAGAACCTAGCACACGTTCTCAAGAAGTGTGATCGACGATGATGCGCCAGCCGTCGCTTGTCTTGTGCAGCGTGAGCGTGAACCAGCCACCGACGGGGCCGCCGGCAGCGGCGTCGCGCGCGAGCGCCCAGCGGCCGACGGCGAGCGCGAAGCCGGCGCCGAGGGCGCGCACCTCCAGGCCGTCGAAGGTGAGGCGGCCCATGCGCGCGCGATCGCCGTATTTGTCGCGGTACATGGCGGCGATGGCGTCGTAGCCGCGGAGGAGGCCGTGGCTGCCGACCATCGTCGTGGTCGCGGCGCGCTCGTAGCCGGAGAGGTAGCCGCCGAGATCGCCGCGGTTCCAGGCGGCAGCCTCGCGCGCGAGCTCGCTCTTGATGGCGGCGCCGTCGGCGGCGTCGTCGGCGTGGGCGGGCGCGGCGACGGCGAGGAGGAGCGCGCAGGCGAGGAGGGTTCGCATGCGGCGAGGATACGTCAGCGGGCGGCGGCGCGCTCGCGATCGGCGACGAGCACGCCGGGCGACAGCGGGCGCGACTCGAGCAGCGTGGGCGAGGTCAAAAAGCGCATCGCTGAATCACCGATGCTTTGCAGCGACGCGTCGGTCGCTTGCAGCTCGGCGGCGAGGCGCGCGACAGCGACATTTTCGTCGACGAGCCGCGACGGACGGGCGAGCGCGCCGGCGGTCGTCGACGGCGCGGCAGTCACGAAGCCGTTTTCGCCGCTGCGGAA
>DASXOU010000064.1:0-6247 GCA_036494045.1 Polyangia bacterium
TCAAGCGCTTGTAGCGAGCTCCTCAGGTGTTAGCGTGAAAGAGTCGACGCTGCGCGGCTCGCGCATGGCTTCCTACTTCTTCAGCACGACCGGTTTGTCTCTGGCCCTCGCTGGACCGCCGCTGGTCGCGCTCCTGTGCCGGCACCTGCGCAGGCCGCCGCTGGTCACGATGCTCGTCGGGCAATCGGGCATGATCGCGCTCGCGGTCACCGTCCTTGCGATCGCCCGTCTCGGCGAAGCGACGGCGTGGTCGTCGCTCGGCCTACGCCGCCCGCGCTTGGCATCAATCGCGGCAGGTACCGTCTACTTCATCGGCGGCGGGCGCGAAGGCCGGCCGAAAATCGAAGCGCGCGACGACGATGGCAAGCTCAGGCGCGACGCGACCGGCGATCCGATTCTCGTGCTCGCACGCGACGACGACGGCAAAGCGCTACCGGGCCGCGGGTTTCAGTGGTCGCGGCGCGACCTCAAGCCCGACGAACGTGCACAGTTGGTGGCGACGTTTCGTGCAGTCGCGGATCGCTTGAGTGCCGAACTGGTAGCAGATGTACTCGCTGCGGCGACGAGCAATCGCCAGTTCGACACGGTCGCACACGCCTACGTTGAGGACGCACGGAGAGAGCTAGCCGATCGCGAAGCGCTCGTCGCGAGCATTGCGAAAGCGCGTCAGCGTAACCAGTATTGAGAGTCTCGCACCAATGAAAGGGATTCTAGCAATGGCGAAGAAGGACAAGAACAAGACCGAGGAGATCGACGCTCACCGTCAGATCCCGTCGTCGCCGAGTAACCCTGAGTTGCTCGAGTTTCTTTCGGACTTGTTTTGGATCGCGCCGGTCGACGTCGATCCGGGCAAGGTGAAAACCGAGTTCGATCATTTTCCAGAACGCCTGGTGCTGCGCACCGTCTCCGGTGTCGGAGGCGTCGAGACCGTCGGGCCGATCGCGCACGAAGAAAATTTCAGGCCGATGTCGCAAGCGGTTCCGAAGAGCGAGGTGCTCGTGGCCTTATCGAATCGGCTCGATCGCATCTGCCAACGCGAAGCGAACACCGCCGAGCGCAAGCTGTGGTTCACGCTGCAAGCGTGGTCGGAGGCGCGCGGCTCGGAGCCGTATAAGCGCATGCTGATCAAGAAGACGCCCAGCGGCAAGGAGCTCGCGACGGCGCTGCCCGACGAGTCGGCGCTCGAACGGACGCGCGCGCTCGATGAGCGCGAACAGGAACTCCGTGACCGCAGGTTCCGCGACATGCTTTTGATGCAGATGATCGGCGAGCACCAATCCGCGATGGCCAATCTTGTCGGAATGTACGAAAAACGATTGTCCGCGTCGGAAATTGCAAACCAAGAGCTCATGAAGGCGCACGTCGCGGTTGTCTCGCTGAAGGAGGACCTGCTCGATCGTTCGGCCGATCGCGCGCTCAAAGTTCGGCGCGAGACGTTCCGGGAGGAAAAGATTGAGCGCGGTTTCAACCTGCTCGAGAAGTTCGCGTTGCCGGCTGCACTCACGCATTTCCTTGGTCCCGACAGAGCAGCGATGGCGCTGGCCATGGCGAACGATGCGAGCGTGGCCTCGCCGTCTGGCGCGGCCGCGCATCCGCTGGTCGCGCAGCTCAACGGACTGCTCGCGTCGCTCGACGAGAAACGGCAGATCGAACTCCTCGGCCATTGGGACGAACAGGAGCGGCGCCAGGCCTCGCCTGGCATCTTCGGACCCGAGCAGGTCGCTCTGCTCGCCAGCCTCGTGAGTGGCGAGGCGCCGGCGTCGCGTCTGAACGAGTTGATCTCGTCGCTCACAGCGTCGCAAATGGCGCGCGCCCACCAACTGCTGACGGAGCAGGAGCGCGCGGCGCTCATGGCGATCGCGATCGCCGCAAGCAACCTCCCGAGCGACCAGACCGCAGCGAACGGCGCGTCGACGGTTCAGTGAGCACCCCCGACGACGAGGTTGATCTCGCGCTGCTCACCTGGGCTCAAGCCGGGGGCGGTGCTGACGAGGTCGAGCGCCGCGTTGCGGCCGTGCGCAAGCGTCTCGGCGTCGCGCCGCCATCGCGCGAGAAGACGGCGGCCAGTCCAGTACCGTCACCGAGCACACCCGCTCCGGCACCCCGCACGCCGATCATGGACCTTTCACGCCCGAGCTTGACGCCCCCGGCCCGCACGCCATGGCGCGACCCTGAGTACGAAGCCGAGGTGCAGCGGCTGAAGCAAGAGATGTCGGAGACGTTCAAGGCGGCGCGCGACCCGTTCGCTAGCGACCCGCGCGCTCCCGTAGAGGTTCCCAGAGACGGCGACTTACTCGCACGGCTGGGAATTCGGAAACGCGGCTAAGTCGTACGGCCCATAGGAGCGTTGTTTTTCCGGCTTCGGACGGGCATACTGCAGGGGTCGACATAACGCCGCGACAGCATCGTGATCCTGCCGGCATGTTTCACCGACGGAGGATCACGCATGTCTTCATTCTTCACACGCGCAAAGCAATTCGACACAAGAGAGTTTCTCGTCGGTCGCGTCACCCGCGTCATTGGTGCGGGCGCGTCGGGTTACGCCCTTGGTCGGTGGTCGACGACGCGAGCCGCTAAGGCTGGTCCACTCGTCGGTGGTGTGCTCCTCACCGTCGCCGCGTTGTGGCTTGAGATGAACAACAAATCGCCAAAGCTCGCCGAGGTGCTCTCGGGTCTGGGCGACGGCGGCCTAACAACGGCGGTCACGCAGGCGGCGGCCTCGGTTGGCTTCGTGCATGCCGGCCAGCACCCTGCAATCGTCGACACAAAGACCGCACATGCAATCAAGGGGCACGAGGAGCGCGCCATCCTCGGCGCCGTCGCGCGGTCGACGGCCGCCGGTCGACCGGCTTACCTGACAGCAAGAGGCGTCCGCGCCTTCGCCCGTCACCGCCGCTAAAACAGGGGCGGGCGCCTTGGCGTGGCCACGCGCATGGTGCGCGCAGGTTGTGACCTCCTTTGAAATGCGCCCGCCCCTGATCTCTTGTTTTGTGAGGAGACACCATGATGAGGAAGCACACCGGCGGCCAAGCCTTCGTCGTCACCGTCGACGGCAAGCGCCGCTTCACGTCGCTGAGCGCGCTCGTCGCGGAGCACGATGTGCCCGACGCCGCGCGCGCCGCGATTCTGAAGTTGCAGCCCGGCGAGACTGTCACGCTGCACGACACCGACGGTGGCGAACATGTGGTCGAGCGTATCGGCGGTCGCACCGGGCAAGCCGGCGCGAGTTCGCGTCATCGCGGGCCCCATCGGCATCGCTTCGCGTCGCCGCACGAGCACGGCGCCGCGGTTGCCGAGTTGCAGAGCGAGTACGATCAGGCGAAGCGCCGCTACCGCACGCTCGGCGACCAGCTCTTTGCCGCCAAGAGCAGTGCGAAGCGCTGATGAGTGTTGTGGACTCAAGGCGCCGCCGGCTCGGCCGAATGTGTTTTCTCCTTTCCACAGGCGGCGTGCGGCGCGCACCCGGCAATGATGCCGGCCGTGAGCTCGCGACGAGCGACACGACGGCGGCGCCTTGGGTCCGGCACGACGTTAGGAGCGAGCTGTGATCAATAGCGACTCCCACGCGTGGAATCTTCTCGAGGGCGATGGCGACTACGGCTACGCGAACGCCTACGACATCGTAGGCGCGGCGCCGCGCATGACGCCGGTGCAAGAAGATGCCGCGCGGCGGCAGTTCGTCGCGAACTACGCTCGCCTGCTCCACCAAAAGCAACTCGCAATGGCGGGCGTGCCGATCCTCGGCGACGACGCCGCGAAGAAGGCAACGCCGCCGACGCCGTCGCCATGGATGGCCATCCTGAACGCCGGCGCCGGCGTTGCCGCGAACGCGCTGTCGGCGAACCACGTCGGCCCGTTTTCGGCGCCAAAGAAGCCCGACGTGTCGAAGTCGCAACCATCGTCGTCGCCGTGGCCGCGGCGCCTGGCGATCGGCGGTGCCGTCGTGGGCGGCGTGACGGTGCTCGCGTTGGTCGTCCGCCTGCTTCGGCGGCCAGCAGTGAGGAGGAAGAGTGAGCACCAGCGACGGTAGCTTCGACCTCTGTGCCTTGGCCGACGCGGTCAACGCGCTCGACCCCGTGACCGCCGACGCCGCGCGCCTGCTCGCGTCGAGGGCCGCTGAGTTCTTACGCCTTGCGAACCAGGCCGACCCTCGGCCGGGGCACGTCGCCCGACGGCAGAGGCTGATCGACCAATTCGATTGGGCGTCGACGCAGGACCTCGTTGATCCGCAGCCGCCGAACTCGGCGCGGGCGCTCAAGAACGCGGCGATTCGCGCGCTCGCGGAGTACCACTGCGCGGTCGGCGTTCCGCCGTCTGCATTGTCGTCGAGCGTCGTCGGTATCAACTGGGAGGCATTCGCCGCGACGTTTATCGATCCGACCGGCGCGGCGGCCGGGATCGACGCCAACGAGGCGCATGGGCTTTTCAGCCCATCTGGATCGTCGGGTTATGCAGGTAAGGCTGGTGTGGCGCAGAATCCCTATTGGGCGCAACAGCGGGCGGCCCAGCAGGCTCCCCTAGCGGCGGCGAACCTCGCGCGCCAACAAGCCGCGCAACAGCTTTCGACGACGCTGCCTCACCGCCGCCGCCGCCGGGCCCGAACGACGACGACAACGGAGACGGCTGATGATGCGCATCGCGATCGAGACCGACGTAAGCCGAGCGCTCGCCGAGTTGTGGCGCACGCTGTGGCCTGTCGATCAGCTCATCCTCGGCGTGAGCCTCTCGCAGCATTCATGGCGACGGCTGAACAACTGAAGAAGGAGCACTCGAATGACCGCTCAAAACCCGATGCTGAAGCTCGTCGCCCAGTACGCGCGCCAGCGCCGAATTCCCAAGCCCACGACGCCCGATGGCTGGCGTCAGCTCTTCGCACAGTTCAACGCCGACGTGGGCAAGCGCGCCGCGCAGGTGCTCGGCGCCGCCGGCGACGCGTTCTACGACTCGGACCCGATCGCGCGCATGACGCGGCCACCGATCTTGATGCGCGACTCGGGCGGTCTCGTAGACGTGACGGAGCCAGAGACGGAGGACAGCGACTTCACGCAGTTCATGCGGGATCGCCAAAACGCGATGGAAGAGGCAGGAGGCGACGACCTCGCGGCGAACGTTCTCTATCGCCAAGCGCAGACGCAGGCGGCGAACGCGAATTCGCCGTTCGTGAACCAGAACCCGCCAGCAGCGGCGACGTCAATGCTCGGCTCCGCTCAGCAAGTCTCTACGGCGCTCGGCGCCAACGGTGTTCTGCCTCGTGGTCCGCAGGTCATGCTCGCCAATTGGCAGGATGACTCAGCGCAAACGTCTCCCGTTGTGATCACGTTCGCGCCGGTCAAGACGATCTCGGGTGTCTCGGCGCTCGTCGACGCCGCGCGCCCGATCGGGATCATCGGCTTCGGCACCGCCGCGTTTCAGGCGATCATCGAGGTGGATATCGGCGCGGGCTGCCAAGTCCAAGTCTCGGGCTCGTCGGTGACGGCGAGCGTTGCACTTGAAGGCGGCAACTCAGGGGGCGTCACCGACGGCGATCAGCTCACGATGACATTGTGCGCGATGCTCTCGTTTCGCACCATCGAGCGCACGACGCCGATCACCAAGAGCGTGTACTTCGATCCGCTCTCGGGCATCGGCTCGCACCTCGTGGCCGTGCCGGCGTTCGCGAAGAAGGTCTGGCTCACGCGCAACAATCTCGCGACTGTGAGCGTGGACATCTTCGGCCAGGACTCCGTCGGTGAGCGGCGATGGCAGTACTCACTCGCGACGACGGCGAACATGACCGATCCGATTATCCTCGACGGGTCGATCACCAATATCGAGGTGGTCAAGACCGCGGGTGCGGACTCGTCTGCCCAGCTCATCTTTGAGCTTGGCGTCTGACCGGCCGCGATGCGCGCGCTCGTCGTCCTGGCGCTCTTCGGTTGCGGCGGCAGCGGTCTGCCGTCGACGCAACCGTCCGCACAAGTGACCGAGTCGATCGATCCCCTCGACGCGTTCGCCCCTGTGACTGTGCACGTCCCTGCCGGCGCGCTCAACGTGAGCGTGTGGCGCAACTCCGAAACGATCGTCGCGCTGCAAATCCTCATGCTCGACGGTGGCGGCGTGCCTATCTACGACGTCGAGCTGCCCGCGGGCGCGGTCATGCTGGAGCCGGCGCCGCTGGCTGACGACGTCAACGGCATCATGGTCACGAAGGAGGATGGACCCGAGACGCGCGTGCGCCTCATCTTCGAAGTGCAGTAGCTCGGATACT
>DASXOU010000065.1:0-3906 GCA_036494045.1 Polyangia bacterium
CCGTGGTATGCACTGGCGCGTCGTTACGCCGAGTTGGGCGCGGCACATTGCTTGCTCGCGTGCGCGCGTAGGGGGAGACAGAAGAGCCTATGGATTTCATTCGCAACGTCGAGAAGCTTGCCGCCAAGAGCGCGCGTATCGCCTGGCCGTTCGTCAAGCTCTACAACGCGAGGTTCGAGCGCCCTTCGCCACAGCCGGCGTGGGCGCCCGCGCCGCTGCTCAAACGGCGCGAGCGAACCTTCCCGCAGCTCGGCTGGCCGCGCACCACCGATTCCCTCTGCCCGCGCTGCGTGAAGGAAACGCGCACCGCGATCCTCGACGGCAAGCGCAGCTTCGGCGAGCTCATCATCGGCAAGCCGGGCGAGATCAAAGCCGACATCATCGAGGAGAACGGCCAGATCGTCATGAAGAAGACGTGCGAAAAGCACGGCACCTTCACCGACGTCATGGCGATCGACCCGAAGTGGCTGGAGCGCATCGAGCGGCTCTATCCCGGCCGCGATTTCACGGCGCCCAAGACGCCGCTGCGCGAGCACGGCACGTCGTCGATCCAGTTCGGTCGCGGCTCGGTGCTCACGGTCGATCTGACCAACCGCTGCAACATGATGTGCGACCCGTGCTTCATGGACGCCAACCAGGTCGGCTACGTCCACGAGCTGCAGTGGGAAGACGTCACCAAGATCCTCGACGACGCCATGTCGATCCAGCCGCGCCGTCAGATGAGCGTGCAGTTCTCGGGCGGCGAGCCGACGCTGTCGCCGTTTTTCCTCGACGCCATCCGCTACGCGCGCAAGTGCGGCTTCTTCGCCGTGCAGGCGGCGACCAATGGCCTCCGCTTCGCCGAAGAGCCAGGATTCGCCAAACAGGCAAAGGAAGCCGGTTTACGCATGGCGTACCTGCAGTTCGACGGCATCGGCAACGAGTCGAACGCGCATCGCAAGATCGGCAACCTCTTCGACGTCAAGCTGCGCGCCATCGAGGAGCTCGCCGCCGCCGGCATCGACGTCATCCTCGTCGTCACCGTCGTCAATGGCGTCAACAACGATCAGATCGGCAAGATCCTGCAGTTTGCCGTCGACAACCCGGACAAGATCACGGTGGTCTCGTTCCAGCCGGTCTCGTTCACCGGCCGCGACGAGGACATCGACGACGAGACGCGCACGAAGCAGCGCTACACCTTGTCGCACCTCGCCTACGACGTGAAGGCGCAGACCGGCGTCACCGAGCCGATGCGCGATTGGTTCCCGCTCTCGGCGCTGGGCCCGTTCTCCGATCTCGTCGATCACTTGATGGGCGAGCGCGCCGACTGGGGCGCGATGAAGTGCGGCTGCCATCCCAACTGCGGGATCGGCACCGTGCTCATGGTCAACAAGAAGACGCGGCAGATCGTGCCGCTCACGCAGTTCCTCGACATGGAGGGCCTGCTCGACGACATCGGCACCATCACCGACGGCGCGCAAGGCAAGACGCTCACCGTCGCGCAGCTGGCGCTCGCGCTCGCCAAGAACTACAAGCCCGACCTGGCGCCGCCCGGCTACAACTTCCTCGAGCTTCTGAAGCAGCTCCTGTCGCAGACCGGCGCGCGCGGAAAAAAGATCGGCGAGTACGAGTCGGACGCCGGCGAGTTCGAATGGCGCGTGCTCTTCGTCGCCGGCATGTGGTTCCAGGATCTGTTCAACTACGACTTCCGCCGCACCGAGATGTGCATCATCCCCTACGGCACGCAGATGGGCGAGATCAGCTTCTGCGCCTACAACACCGGCATCGGCTGGCGCAACATCGTCGAGAAGATGCTGCAGAACGCCACCGTCGCCGAGTGGTACAAGACGCACGGCCGCCATCCGGTCTACGCCAAGGGCCAGGACTTTCCCATGCCCGCGTTCGAGCAGCCGATCAGCGCGCGGCTCGACGGCGAGCCGATCCGCCTGCGCGTCCTCTGATTACTTCGCGACCAGCGAGCCCGACACGTTCGGATTCTGCAGCATCGCGCGCGTGGCGGCGAAGAAGTCGGTGAGCGCGTGCCGAAAGACGCGCTTGCACTTCATGCCGCCGTCCTCGGCGTGGATGGGCATGCCGGGCACGCGGATCTGCCGGCCGCTCGGATCCATCACGCTCAGCGACGCGGTGACGTCGGCCTTGTAGGCCGGGCTGTAGCCGGTGCACCACAGGCGCTGCACGTCGACGAAGATGCGCGCGGTGGCGCCGCTGCCGTCTTGGCTGACGCCGATGCCGGCGGCGCGCGCGGCGTCGCTGACCAGCTGCCGCATGGTGTCGGCGACGGTGGTCGGCCCGTCGACGGTGATCATGTCGGGGATGCCGAAGGTGCCGGTCTGCATGCCGACCTCTTCGTGCTTGCCGCCGCCGGCTTTGGGCTCGCGGCCGTCGCGCACCTCGACGACGACGCGGCCGTAGAGCGTCGGCGCCGGCGGCGTGGCGCGATATTGCAGCATCGGGCCACAGCCGGCGGTGGCGAGCGCCAGGAGCGCGAAGGTCGTCTTGTGCATGCCGTATAGTAGAGACGGGTCCCACACGTGCGCAACTCCCGAGCCGACACCGCACCAGACGGCAACATCGGCCGCCGCCTCCTCGAGCAGTACGTCCTCGTCGACAAGATCGGCGAAGGCGGCATGGGCGCCGTCTATCTCGCCGAGCAGCCGACGATGGGACGGCGCGCGGTGGTCAAGCTCTTGCACCCGGCGCTGTCGCGCGACGTGCAGGTGGCGGCGCGCTTCAACTTGGAGGCGCGCGCGGCGGCGGCGCTCAATCATCCGCACATCGTCACCGTCTACAACTACGGCGCGCTGCCCGACGGCGTCTTGTACCTGGCGATGGAGCACCTCGACGGCCGCGATCTCGAGCGCACCATCGAGGAGTCGGGCCGCTTGTCGGCGGCGCGCGCGGTGCACATCGCGCGGCAGATCTGCGACGCCCTCGCCGAGGCGCACGCGCACGGCGTGGTCCATCGCGATCTCAAGCCGTCGAACGTGATGCTGGTGACGCGCGGGCGCGACGACGAGTTCGTCAAGGTGCTCGACTTCGGCATCGCCAAGGTGCGCGGCGTGGCGCTGACGTCGTCGGGGATGATCTTCGGAACGCCGGAGTACATGAGCCCCGAGCAGCTGCGCGGCGGGACGCTCGACGGGCGCAGCGATCTCTACGCGCTCGGCGTGGTGCTGTTCGAGATGCTCACGGGGCGGCTGCCGTTCGAGTGCGCTACGCCCGAGCAGTGGATGACCGCGCATCTCGAGCGGCTGCCACCGACGGTGAGCGAGAGCGCGCCCGAGGCGCAGGTGCCGCGCGAGCTCGAGGCGCTGGTGGCGCGGCTCATGGCCAAAGATCCGGCGGCGCGGCCGGCGACGGCGGAGGAGCTGTCGGAGCTGTTGGCGGCGGCGGTGGGAGATGCGCCGTCGACGGCAGTGGGCGGCAAGCGTTCGGATCCGCCGGGGAAGGCGCGCGCGCCCGTCGGTGGCGGCGAGGCGCGGCTGCGCGCGGCGCTGGCGGGCGCGATCGTCGGCACGCTGGCGCTGGCGGCGATTTTGGTCGCCCTGAAGAAGCCCGCGGCGGAGAAGGCGCCGTCGGCGAGCCCGCCGCCGGTGCAGATCGCGCCGCAGCCGATGCCGCCGCAGCCGATGCCGCCGCAGCCGATGCCGCCGCAGCCGATGCCCATCGCGAAAGATCATTCAAGCGACGACGCGCGTAGCAGTGACGATCTCGAGCATGAATTCCTCAGCATGCGCTCGTCGCTGTCGCCGCGCGATCGTCGCGCCGCGCTGCGCGCCGTCGTCGCGCGCATCGACGCTAGCGGCGGCACCGTCGAGGAGCGCGCGCAAAAAAAGCACGCCGCGCTCATCGAGCTCATACGACAGCACGCGAATTGACAGTTGTCGTCGGTGGGTCGATGATCGG
>DASXOU010000066.1:0-20160 GCA_036494045.1 Polyangia bacterium
GGCGGGGCGCGCCCGGGATGTCGTGGGTGGTGGTCCCGGAGAAGCGCCCGTCGAGCACGAGGGTGTCGCCGGCGTTGGCCAGCGTCGGCGCGGCGTTGTCGAGCTGGCAGGGCGTAGCGCAGGTGACGAAGCCACCGCAGCCGTCGTCGGCGCGACCGCAGGCGTCGGCGGCGCAGCTCGTCACCGTCGGCATGCACGCGACCATGTCGCCGCCGTCGCCCACGGAGCCGTCGCCGCCGCCAACGATGCTACCGCTGATGGTGAGGTCGACGCGCTGGCACTTGCCGCCGAGCGAGACCGCGGGCGCGGTGTCGCTGCCGACGACCGTGCCGCCCGACAACGCGGCGATGCTCACGACCACCGACTGGCCGCTCGGGTAGCCCGACGGGAACTCGATCTCGAGGTTGCCGCCGTCGTGTCCCGCCGTCGACACGGTGTGCGTGATCGGCGTGCCGTCGCCGATGGTCACCGACACCTCGAGCGAGTCGGCCGAGGCCGCGGCGCCCTCCAGCGTCAGCGCGACCAGGAGCGTGCCGTCGCGGCAGTCCTTGACGCGGCACGCGGGCAGCGACGCGACGAGCCCGGCGAGCGCGAGCCAGCGAAGGGCGCGCATCAGTTCCCCGCCACGGTGCCGTAGGTCAGCGACGGATTCTTCGGCGGCGTGCCGTAGACGACGCCGAGCGTGACGCCGACGGCGACCACGGCGACGCCGGCGCCGAGGACGCCCCAGAACCACGCCTTCTTGGTGATCGGCTGCCGCTCGGGCGGCGTCGTCACCAGCGTGTTCGTCGACGGCGCCGTCGTGGTGGTCGTCGGCGTCGTGGTGGTCGTCGTCGGCGTCACCACGCCCGTCGGCGGCACGCTCGCGGCGCGCTCGCGTTCGGCGGCTTCCTCGTGCTGGCGCTGGCGATCGGCCGCCGCGTCCATCTCGGCGATCAGCTTCTCGACGTCGTTGGTGCCGCCTTCGCGGCGATACGCGCGATACGAGTTGGCCGCGTCGTGATACGCCCCGAGCTGGCGCTGGCACTGGGCGATGTTGAAGAGGAAGGCGTTGTCGGGCTTGAGTCGATAGGCCTCGCGGAAGTCGTCGAGCGCCGCCTTCCACTCCGACAGGTTGTAGTGCGAGGTCGCCGAGACGTAGAACTCCTTGGCGGTCTTCGGCTCCGCGTGGACGGCCGACGCGGTCAGCGCGAGAACCACCATCAACGACGTCACGAGTGAAGTTCGCATGCACGTCGATGATACCGGCTCTCGCCGCCGAGCGAAAGCCTCAGCGTGGCCGGGCGTGTGACCCAGATCAGTTCTGGACGTTCTGGCGGGAGATTCGGGCGGCGCGCATATAACGATGGTCGCGCAGGCAGCGCATCGCTCCTTTGACGGTACCAAGCTCCGGCTGATTCCGAACTTTCGGTCCTGCTCTGTCGATCGAATCAGCAGCCGGAGCCGTTGGGCTCGGCGCAGCAGGCGGTGAGCGACTGCATCGCGGCGCCGGTCATGATGTAGGTGGCCATGTCGCCGTTCATGGTCGTCACGCCGGTCCACTTCACCGGTTTGAAAGTGGGGATCGGATCGGCCTGCAGCGTGATGGTCGTGCCGTCGGCGGCCATGAAGCTCTTCATGGCGTCGGTGAATGTGGTCGGCGCGCCGCTGCCGATGGTGACGGTGACCGTGCACCAGTTGATCGTGTTGAAGACGACGAGCGTTGGGCCGCCGCCGTCGCCGAGCTGCACCAGATCGGGCGGAGTCGTCGTCATCGCCAGATCAGCGACGTGAGCCGCGAGATCGATCGGCGCCGCCATGTCGCTCGACTCCGACGAATTTCCGCAGCCGAAGACGCCGACGCAAACCAAAGCCACGAGCCCGATGCGCATCATGTCCGTACTATGCGCCCGTGCGGGCGCGCTTGCAGTGCCGACGCGCTGTCCAAATCGGAAATGACCGTAGCGTGATATGATGAGCGGCGGAGCGAAATGCCTACACGCAAGGGACGAGGACGCGCGGACGAGCGCGCGGCGCTGCGGGCGGCGCTCGAGGAGATCCTGCGACAGGCGTCGCGCCGCTTCGAAGGGCAGAGCTGCCCGCGCTGCTTGTCGATCGAGTCGCTCGCGTCCGAGGCGCTCCGTTCCGGCGAACGCGACGAGACCAGCCCCATCAGCCTGCCGCAGCTGAACGCGCTGCTCGATCCGAAGCGCAAGTAACGCCGAACGCCGCGGAGTGCGGTATCGTCGCGCGCATGAGAAGAGCGATCCTTTGCGCGTTCCTCGCAGCGACGGCAAGCGCGGCGTGGGCGCAGGCGCCCGCGGCTGCGACGCCGCCGCCGAAGCCCGACGAGCCGCACCTCGCCGACATTCGCCAGCTCACGTTTGGCGGCGAGAACGCCGAAGCCTATTGGTCGTGGAGCGGCCAGCAGCTCATCCTGCAGTCGCGCCCCGGCGCCGGCTGCGATCGCATCTATCGCATGGACTGGATGGATCCGAAGGCGCCGATGCATCCGGTGTCGAACGGCAAGGGCGCCACCACCTGCTCGTACTTCTTTCCCGGCGACCAGGAGGTCCTCTACGCCTCGACGCAGCTGGCGAGCCCCGAGTGTCCGCCGCGCCCCGATCACTCGAAGGGCTACGTGTGGGCGCTCTACGACGGCTACGACATCTTTCGCGCCCACGCCGACGGCACGCACGTCGAGCGCTTGACCACCACGCCCGGCTACGACGCCGAAGGCACCGTGTGCAGCAAGGACGGATCGATCGTGTTCACGTCGGTGCGCGACGGCGACATCGATCTCTATCGCATGGACAAGGACGGCAAGAACGTCAAGCGGCTGACCAACACGCCGGGCTACGACGGCGGCGCCTTCTTCAACCGCGACTGCACCAAGATCGTCTGGCGCGCGTCGCGTCCCAAGCCGGGCCCCGAGCTCGACGAGTTCCGCGCGCTCTTGAAGAAGGGCCTGGTGCGCCCGACCAAGCTCGAGATCTACGTCGCCAACGCCGACGGATCCGATCCGGTGCAGCTCACCTATCTCGACGCGGCGTCGTTCGCGCCGTTCTGGCATCCGGCCGAAGATCGCATCCTCTTCTCGTCGAACTACGGCGATCCCAAAGGGCGCGAGTTCGACATCTGGTCCGTCCACACCGACGGCACCGGGCTCGAGCGCGTCACCAGCGCGCCCGGGTTCGACGGCTTTCCCATGTTCTCGCCCGACGGCAAGTGGCTGGCGTTCTCGTCGAACCGCGCCACGCCGCCGGGGCAGCACGACACCAACGTCTTCGTCGCGCGCTGGGTCGAGGACGTGGCCGCGCGCGCCTCGCGCGGCGCCGCCGAGCGCATCCTCGACGACATCAAGTGGCTCGCCGATCCGGCGCGGCAAGGGCGCGGCGTCGGCACCAAGGGATTGGCCGAGGCCGGCGCGTATCTGGAGAAGCGGTTCAAGGAGCTCGGGCTGAAGCCGGCGGGCGCGCGCGGTTATCGGCAGCCGTTTCCCGTCGTCACCAGCGTGAAGCAGAAACCGTCGACGCAGATCTCCGTCGGCGGGGTCAAGCTGCCGGGCGCGGCGTTCGTGCCGCTCGGCTTCTCCGCGTCGGGGAAGGTGACGGCGCCGCTGGTGCTCGCCGGCTACGGGATCGCGTCGCCCGACGCCGGCGTCGACGATTACGCGGGGCTCGACGTCAAAGGCAAGATCGTCGTGGTGCGCCGCTTCGTGCCCGAAGGCGGCAACCTCACCACGCCGGAGGCGCAGCGTCGTTACGGCGACCTGCGCTACAAGGCATTCGTCGCCAAGGATCACGGCGCGCGCGCGCTCCTCGTCGTCGACGCGCCGGCGCGGCCCGCGGGCGCGGCCGCCGATTGGAAGGCGCCCGACGAAGCGCGCTTGCCGGCGCTCGAGCCGGAGGGTTACGGCAACGCGGGCCTGCTGGTCGCGTCGCTCGCGCGCGCGGCGGGCGCGCCCATCGTCGACAAATTGGCGGCGGGCGAAAAGATCGACGGCGAGGTCTCGATCGCGCTCGAAAACCAGGCGGAGCCAGCGTTCAACGTGATCGCGCGGCTGCCGGCCGCGGCTGCCACGAGAAAGCCGGGCACCATCGTCGTTGGCGCGCACTACGATCACCTCGGCCTCGGCGGCCGCTACTCGTTGGCGCCCGATCGCCACGAGCCGCACGGCGGCGCCGATGACAACGCGTCGGGCACCTCCGCGATCCTCGAGGTCGCGCGCGCGCTGGCGGCCACGCACGATCTGTCACGCGACGTCGTCTTCGTCGCCTTCTCGGGCGAGGAGTCGGGCGTGCTCGGCTCGACGTGGATGACGAAACATCCGCCGAGGGGTCTCGATCCGAAATCGATCGTCGCCATGGTCAACCTCGACATGGTCGGACGCATGCGCGACAACCGCGTCACCCTGCTCGGCGGCGACTCGGCGCCCGAGTGGAAGGAGATCCTCGAGAGCGCGTGTCAAAAGGCGCGCGTCGAGTGCAGCCTCGGCGGCGACGGCTACGGCCCCAGCGACTCGACGCCGTTCTACGCCGCCGGCGTGCCGGTCGCGTTCTTCTTCACCGGCGCGCACAGCGACTATCACAAGCCGAGCGACGTCGCCGCCAAGATCAACGCCGCCGGCGCGGCGCAGATCGCCGAGATCGTCGACGACAGCGTGCGCGCGCTGGCGTCACGCGCCGCCGGGCTGACCTATCGCGCCACGCCGGCGCCGGCGCCGCGCGGCGATCTGCGCAGCTTCAACGCGTCGCTCGGCACGGTGCCCGATTATGCCGGACCGCGCGACGGCAAGGGCGTGCTGCTCGCCGGCGTGCGCGTCGGCGGCGCGGCCGAGGCGGCGGGGATGAAGCGCGGCGACGTGCTCGTAAAGCTCGGCAGCCACGACGTCGGCAGCGTCGAGGACTTGATGTACGTGCTCAACGCGTCGCACCCGGGTGAGACGGTCACGGCGATCGTGTTGCGCGACGGCAAGCGGCTCGAGCTCGAGGCGACTTTTCAGGAGTCCAAGCGCCACTAGCGCCAACGCGACAGCGACGGCGGCGGCGGCCGCGTGTCGCGGCGACGACAACCACGTAAGACAGCGACGGCCGAGCTGCAAGCCGTCGATGGCCACGTCGACGGCGAGCCCGCCGAGCGCGGCGGCGCCGCGACGTAACCACGTGACGGCTACGTGTTGCGGACGCGCGATCATCGGCGCCGCTCCATGGTCTCGGCGAGGCAGCGCGGACAGAAGCGGTGCGCCGGGCCGCCGGTGTAGCCGCACACGCGGCAGACGAGCGGACGCACCGCGCCCTCGGGCCGCGACGGCGGCAGCGCGATGTCGTCGTCGTCGGGGACGCCGGGCGGGCGCTTCTTGCGCGCCTCGCGGCGATCGGTTTGCTTCTTGCGGTATTCGTTGACATCGACCCAACGCAAAAGCGTGTCGAGTATGGACATGGCTCCTCCTCGGGACGTGACGGTCCGAGCGATCGACGGCGCGCGACTGCGGCCGCGATCAGAGGAGCAGCGACGAGTGGACGAGATAGAGCCGCGCGCGGCTAACTTCGGCGCGCGCGTGAGGAAGGACGACAGCGACGGTGCGCTCGGGCGCGAGCGACGGCGCGGCGACGGCGGATGTGACGCGCGCGACGCCGACGGCGCGGCCGGCCTGCGACGCCGCCGCGACCTCGGCGTAGGCGCCACGCGGCGCCGGCCCGCCGCCGGCGATCGCCAGCAGCGCCAGGACCAGCATCGAGCGAACAGTCCGCCGCGAGCGCACGGGCGCCATGACCTTCATGGGTGATCATCGATCGCGCCGCTGTCAAGACGCGATCGACGGCGACCTCGCGATCGGGTACGATGAATCCGTGACGTGTGTGCCGTCGCGCCTGTTCCTGCCTCTCGGGGCCATCCTCGCCGCGCAGCTCCTCGGCGGCTGCCGTCCCGACGTGGCGGTCGGGCATGACCAGGGCGTGCCGACCGACGGCGGCGCCAGCGACGGCGGCGTCACTCCCGGCAGCGGCCTCATCCTCGTCGGCACCATCGTGACGCCCGACGACGTGATCGACGGCCAGGTGCTCGTCGAGGGGCAGAAGATCACCTGCGTCGCGGCCGGCGATCAGTGCTCGATGGCGCCGGGCGCCGCGGGCGCGACCGTGATCGACACGCACGGCATCATCGCGCCGGGAATGATCGACACGCACAACCACATCCTCTTTGACGTCTTCGACGAGGACGATTGGACGTCGTCGAAGGTCTATACGAACCATAACGATTGGATGAGCGAGCCCCGCTACGCCGCGATGCTCGACGTCAAACAGTGCCTGGTGAACGACTCGCAGGGCAAGCCGACCTGGTGCGCGAACACGCCCTACGGCACCGCGGCGGGGAGCCTGCGCTGCGAGTTCGACAAGTTCGGCGAGCTCAAGGGGCTCGTCGCCGGCACCACCAGCATCGTCGGCCTGCCCGGCACGTCGGCGGCGTGCTTCGGATCGGTGGCGCGATCGATCGACGTCTCGCAGAACGGCCTCGGCAGCGACTCGATCCAGACGAGCGCGACCTTCCCGCCGTCGAAGACCAGCGCCGACGGCGTCTGCGGCAACTTCGCCGACGGCTCGACGACGGCGTACCTCATTCACTGCGGCGAGGGCACCGACGCGCGCGCGCTCGCCGAGTTCTCGACGCTCGGATCGGTGACGACGACCGCGGGCTGCCTGCTGGCGCCGCAGACGACGATCACGCACGGCGTCGCGTTCACCACGACCGAGTTCACGACGATGGCGCAAAAGGGCGTGAAGCTGACGTGGTCGCCGGCCTCCAACGTCTCGCTCTACGCGGCGACCGCCGACATCCCGACGGCGCTCACGGCCGGCGTGACCGTCGCGCTCGCGCCCGATTGGTCGATGGGCGGCTCGCAAAATCTGCTCGACGAGATGCGCTTCGCCAACGCGTGGGACGACGCGCATTGGAGCAACCGATTGTCATCGAAGGACCTGTTGACGATGACGACGACGAACGCGGCCACGGTGCTCGCGCTCGGCGACAAGATCGGAAAGATCGCCGAGGGCTACTACGCCGATATCGCCGTCTACTCCGGTGACACGGCGAATCCGTACGACGCGATCCTCGCGGCGACGCCGATGCAAGTGCAGCTCGTGATGGTCGGCGGCTCGGTGCTCTACGGCGACGCGGCGCTCGTCGCCATGCAAGCGCACACGCCCGCGTGCGAGGCGCTCGACGTGTGCGGCGTGTCGAAGTCGCTGTGCATCGCCACCGCGGATACGACGAATAAGCTCAACCAGAGCTACGCCGACATCAAGGCGGCGCTGGAGACGGCGCTGACGGCTGCGGACGCGCAGACACCGACGGACGGCTTCAACTTCGCGCCGCTGACGCCGCTCGTGAAGTGCCCTTAGCGATCGGCTAGGTCGAGACGGCGGGAAGCAGCCGGCGCCGGCCGCGCAGGATCTCGACGAGCGCCTGCGGATCGACCGGCTTGACCAGGTGCTGATCGAACCCCGCGCGCAAGACCGCCTCGCGATCCTGCTGCTGCCCGTAGCCGGTGAGCGCGACCAGGAAGATGTCGTTGGGCCCGAACGCGCGCCGGATCCGCCGCGCCACTTCGTAGCCGTCGAGGATCGGCAGCCCGATGTCGACGAGCGCGACGCGCGGACGATGGCGCTCGATCTCGTCGACGCCCGCCTGCCCGTCGCTGGCGGTGACCACCTGATAGCCGGCGCCCTCGAGGATCGCCTGCAGAAGGACGCGGTTGTCCTCTTGATCCTCGATGAGCACGAGCCGCTCGCTCAGGCTCGCCTCGTCGCCTTCGTGCGCCGGCTCGGGCCGGCGATTGGTCAGCGGCAGCCGCACCACGAACTCGCTGCCGCGCCCCGGCCCGTCGCTGGCGGCCACGACCTCGCCGCCGTGCGCGCCCACGAACGAGCGCACGATCGCCAGGCCCAGGCCCATGCCGCCGTTGTGCAAGGTGCCGTCGGCGTCGTCGTCGTCGACGGCGCGCACGAACGGCTCGAAGATCCGCTGCAACATGTCGCGCGGAATTCCGATGCCTTCGTCGCGCACGCGCAGCTCGGCGTGCCTGTCGGTGGCCGCCAGCGTCAGCCGCACGCGCTTGCCGCGCGGCGTGTACTTGATGGCGTTGGCGAGCAGGTTCACCTCGATCTGCTGCAGGCGATCGGGATCGCCGAACACGCGCACCGGCATCCCCGGCAGCTCGACCTCGAGCTGCACGCCCGCCTGCGTCGCCAACGGGCGCGTGCGCTCCATCGCCGCGTCGAGCGTGGCGCGCAGATCGAGCACCTCGCGGCGCAGCTCGATCCCGTCCTGGCGCATGCGCGACACGTCGAGCAGATCGTCGAGCAGGCGCGCCATGTGCTTGCACTGGCGCTCGATGGCGTCGAGCGCGCGCTTGCCGACGCTCTCGTCCGCAGGCGACTTCAAGATCGTCGAGGCATGCAGCAGCGCCGAGAGCGGATTGCGCAGCTCGTGCGACAGCATCGCCATGAACTGCTCGCGCATCTTGAGCGCGCGCTTGATCGACACCTCGTCGCGCCGGCGCTGGGTGATGTCGCGCGCGATCGCCGAGAAGCCCGAGAGCACGCCGTCGGCGTTGCGCAGCGACGACAAGCTGAGCTGCACGTCGACGGTGGTGCCGTCCTTGCGCAGCACCGAGGTCTCGAACGGATCGACGTGATCGCCGAGCTGCACTCGCCGCATCGTCATCGCCCACTCGGTGCGCTGCTCGTCGGGGATGAGGAACGACAACTCGCGCCCGATCGCCTCGTCGCCGGAAAAGCCGTAGACCGTCTCGGCGCCGCGGTTCCAGCTGACGATGCGCCCGCTGGTGTCGGCGGCGGCGATGGCCTCGCTCGATTGCTCGACGATGCTGGAGAGCCGGCGCACGCTCGCTTCCGAGCGCCTGAGCGCGCCGACGTCGATGATGGTGAGCACCACGCCCTGCTTCTGCGACGAGCTCGGACGATAGGGCAGGATGCGCATCAAGTAGTCGACGCCTTCGCGGCTCGACACCTCGCGCGCCACCGGCTGGCCGGTCGCGAGCACCTGGTTGACGTCGCTATCGAGCGTCGCGTGCTGGATGGTCGGCGAGAAGCTGTCGAAGCGCCGCCCCACGTCCTGCGGCAAGAGGCGGAACACCGTCGCGATGTGCGACGTATATTTGCGGATGCACAATTTCTCGTCGAGGAACATGACGCCGACGTCGATCGAGTGCAGGAGGTTGTCGAGGTCGTCGGTGGTCTCGGCGAGCTGCGTGATCTTGCGCTGGTGCTCGACGTTGACCGTGTAGAGCTCCTCGTTCACCGAGTGCAGCTCCTCGTTGGTCGACTGCAGCTCCTCGTTCGACGCCACCAATTCTTCGTTGGTCGCCTGCAGCTCTTCGTTCGCCGTCTCCAGCTCTTCGATGGTCGCCTGCAGGCTCTCCTTGGTGAAGCGCAGCTCCGCCTCGAGCGCGGCCACGTAGTCGCGCGACGCCGCCGGCACCTCGACCGCCTTCTCGGTCGCCATCGTCAGCGCCGTCGGCCCGCGGTTCACGTACTGCACGAGGAAATGGCAGGCGCCGACCGATTCGCCAAACGGCTCGACGGTGAGCCGATATTCCTCGGTGCCGTTCTTGGTCGTCACGGGAATTCCCGCCAGCCGTACCGTCGTGCGCTCCTTGTGCGCGTGCTGGAGCGCGCCGAGCAGCGCCGTCTTCATGCTGTCGTCGACCAGATCGAGCACGTTCGACGACGCGCGTCCCGGCTTGATGCGCAGGAGCGACTCGGCGCCGCCGAAGGTGTGCACGAGCTGATGGTTCTCGTCGACGAGCAGGCTGGGCGGCATGGCGCGCTCGAGCAGCTGATCGTAGAGCGCGAGGGTCGTGGTGCCCGGCCAGCCGCGCGCTCCGCTCAAGATCGGCCGCGACGACGAGGACATCGGCATCGGCATCGCCAGCGGCAGGCGGATGTCGGGCAAGCGCGCGTCGCGGCGCTTGGCGTAGATGCGCCAATGGCTCTCGAGCGTCTCGAATTCGTCGGCGATCTCGCCCGGCGTCTCCGATGGGCCGAGCATGAGCGTACCGCCGGTCTTGAGCCCGAAGTGCAACAGCGAGAGCACCTTCTTCTGCACGACCGGCTGAAAGTAGATGAGAAGGTTGCGGCACGAGATCAGATCGACGCGCGTGAAGGGC
The DNA here is from genome assembly GCA_036494045.1 of Polyangia bacterium. Lineage (GTDB taxonomy): Bacteria > Myxococcota_A > Polyangia > Palsa-1104 > Palsa-1104 > JAQBQH01. The sequence goes on from DASXOU010000066.1 coordinate 10,169, forward strand.
GCGTCGTTGATCACGTTGTGCTGCGCGAACACGATGGTGCCGCGCAGCTCCTTGCCGACGCGATAGCGCTCGCCGTCCTTGGCGAAGTAGCGCTGCCGCCGCGCCGGCGCCACCTCGGAGAGCGCGTCCTCGTCGTAGATGCCGGTCGACGCGACGTCGAGCGAGGAGCGATGCACGTCGGTGGCGAAGATGCGCAGGTTGAGCGGACGCCCGGCCGCTTGCAGCTGCTCGTGGAACAAGATCGCCAGCGAGTAGACCTCCTCGCCGGTGGCGCAGGCGGCGCACCAGACGCGGATCTCCTCGTCGGCGGGCACGCGCTGCAAAATAGCCGGCACCACCTGCTTCTCGATGAACTCGAACGCTTCCGGATCGCGAAAGAAGCGGGTGACGCCGATCAGCAGATCCTTATAGAGCGCGTTGAGCTCCTCGGGGCTGGCGGCGAGCAGCTTGGCGTAGCCGCCGACGTCGGCGGCGCTGGTCAGCGCCACGCGCCGCTCGATCCGCCGCATCACCGTCGACGGCTTGTAGTGCGCGAAGTCGATGCCGTACTCGGCGCGCAGAAGCTGCAGGATGTCTTCCATCGCCGCCGAGCGCGGCACCGCACGCTCGCCGGGCGGCTCGGCGCGGCGCGCCGGATCGGCGGAATAGCGCATGAGCGCGTGCGGCATCTCCTCGGGCTTGAGGAAGATGTCGACGACGTTCGACTGCTGCGCCGCCAGCGGCATGCTCTGAAAGCGCGCCGACTCGGGCGTCTGACAGATGATGAGCCCGCCGGCGTCGTGGATCTCGCGCACGCCGCGCGAGCCGTCGGAGCCGGCGCCCGAGAGCACGATGCCGACGGCGCGGCGGCCGACGTCCTGCGCCAGCGAGCGGAAGAAGTGATCGATGGGCAAGCTGAAGGCGCGCACGTCTTCGCGCTCGTTGAGCAGCAGCTTGCCGCTCGAGATGATCATGTCCTTGCGCGGCGGGATCAGGTAGACCGCGTCGGGGCGAACCTCCATGCCGTCGACGACGCGATGGATCGGCAGCGTCGTCTGCCGCCCGAGCAGCTCGTCCATGCGGCTCTCGAAGTCGGGCGACAGATGTTGCAGCACGACGAACGCCATCCCGCACGGGCGCGGCACCGCGGCGAACAATCTCTCGAGCGGCTCGAGCCCACCGGCCGAGGCGCCGATGCCGACGATCAAAAAGTCCGCGACGCTGCTCCCCTGCTCGATGCCCATCCCGCGTGCCTCCAAGCACCTTTTTTACGTTCTGGGGACGCGATCTCGGGTTGTCCAGTCTTGCGCGCGAAGAGCCTGCACACGCGTGAAATCACGGATGTCGTCAACCGGCCGTTTCCATCCGGGGGCGCGCGCTCCACGCCAATCGCCGCCAAGCCCGCGAAATTTTTGAGCCGATGGAAGTGCGCGTGATGGTGCGCCGTTTGCGAAGGCGGGCGGCATGCGCACACGAGCGATCTTGGCGACCCTCCTGGCGACAGCGATGGCGGCGGCGTTGGCGAGCGGCTGCGGCGGCTCCGCGGGCCCAAGCGGCGACAATGGCACCGGCGGCTCCGGCGGCAGCGGCGGCTCCGGCGGCAGCGACGGCTCCGGCAACGGCGGCGGCGACGGCAGCGGCGGCGGCGGAACCGGCGGCGTCGGCGGCGGCGGCAGCGGCGGCTCGGGCGGCGGCGGCGCGATCGGCGGCGGCGGCTCGGGCGGCTCGGGCGGCGGCGTCGCCGGGCTCGTCTTCAGCGCCTACAAAGACACCAGCATCAACATGAACTGGAACACCAACGTCATCTCCACCAACGTCTCCGGCGCCGCGACGGCCCTCGCCACCGACCTGACGGGCGCCGGCGCGCACGCCGTCACGCTCGCGTTCGCCACCGGCGAGTGCGGCAGCGAAAACTGGGGCGGCGTGCAAGGCGCGGCGATGGCGACGGCGAACGTGCCGCTCTTCACCAGCGCCAACGTCCAATACATCCTGTCGACCGGCGGCGCCGCCGGCTCGTTCACCTGCGGCAGCGACGCGGGCATGAAGACGTTCATCGATCGCTGGATGTCGGCCGGGCTCATCGGCGTCGACTTCGACATCGAAGCCGGACAATCGACGCAAGTGATCGGCGATCTGATCGCGCGCATCAAGGCGGCGCACGTCGCGTATCCGACGCTGCGCTTCAGCCTGACGCTGGCGACGCTGGCCAACAACAACGGCGGCGCGACCGCGACCTCGCTCGGCGCCGGCGCGCCCGACAGCTTCAACGTCTACGGCGACGAGGTGCTGGCGGCGGTGAAATCGACGCTCGGCTTCGACGGCAGCGCCGCGACGTGGCCGACCTACGTGACCGTCGACCTCATGACGATGGACTACGGATCGCCGTCGATGGGCGTGTGCGTGGTGGCGAACGGCGCCTGTCAGATGGGGCAGTCGGCGCTGCAGGCCGCGTACAACCTGCACGACCATTGGGGCGTGCCGTGGGCCAACGTCGAGCTGACGCCGATGATCGGCGGCAACGACACGGCCGGCGAGGTGTTCACGCTCGCCGACGCCGACGCGGTCGCGCAGTTCGCGATCGCGCAGAAGATGGGCGGCGTGCACCATTGGTCGTACGACCGCGACGTCGATTGCCCGGCGGGCTCGGCGTCGCCGACGTGCAACTCGGTCGGCAACGCGGGCGTGCGCGGATATCTGAAGCGCTTTCTGGCGGCGGGCTTGTAGTAAAATGAGCACATGCGTGGCCTGTCCGGCATGTGCTGCCTCTCCTTATTAATGGCCTGCTCGTCCCATGGGAAAGGCGGCGGCATGCAGGACGCCGCGGTCAATGCCGATCTTGGAAGAGGCGGCGATCTCGGCGGCGCGACGTCCCCGATCGCGCTCTTGCCCGATACCAGCGCCAAGATCATTCCCTACGCCGATCAGCTCGACAACGGATATTCCGACGCGCTCGTGCAATTCGTCGCCACCCATTTCGCCGGCACGCAAAAGATGCTGAAGGCGGAGAACGATCGATATCGCGCGGTCAATCCCAATTGGTTCCTGCTCCACTATCGACTGGGCTCGTCGTCGGGCGAGGTGCAATACATCCACGACGACAGCTGGTCGAGCGACTGGAGCGACGTGACCACGCACGAAGATTGGTTCATGCACAACATGAATAACGCGCGCCATCACGATCCCGGCAGCGATTGGGATATCAACGACATTTCGAATAGTGGGTTTCGTGATTATTGGGTCACTTCGGTGATCGCGGATATCCGCGCCACCGGCGCGCAGGGCGTCTTCGCCGACAGCTTCGAAGCGGGAATCAGCGGCTACGGCGTCACCGATCCGGATACGCGCTTCGACGGCACCGATCCGGCGAACCCGAGCGATTGGACCAACGGCGACACCTGGATTCAACAGAAGCACGAATGGAGCGCCTATATCGAGCAGGCGTTCGCCGCCACGCCCGAGCAGTTCCTGTTCGTCCCCAATATCGGCGCCATGATTACCGGTTGGGCCAACGTCGATTATTCGAATATCGACGGCGCGATGCTCGAAGGATTCGGATATATGGAAGCGCCGTCCGATTGGGTGCTCGGGATGAATCGCGCGATGGCGCTGACCGCCGCCGGCAAATTCATCATCGTGCAGTCGTATCCGGGCGGCAGCGGGCAGCAATATGTCGACGAGCGCGATTTCTTGATCGGTACGTATCTATTGTTGAAGGGCGCGCATACCTATATCAACCTCGGCGGAAGCGGGGTTTATTGGTTCCCCGAATATGACCTCGATTTCGGCGCGCCCAAGAGCGGGCTGCCGACCGACGTGAGCGCGTATCTCGCAAACGGCGTCTACGAGCGCGATTTCGCCAACGGTGTCGTGCTCGTCAATCCGTCGGCGGCGAGCGTGACGGTGACGTTGCCGTCGACGATGCGCCAGGCGCAACCGACCGGCGGCGGCGCGACCGGCGACGCGCAGCTCGACGGCAGCGGCAACTACACCGGCGGCAGCGTCGCCTTCGCCAACGTCGCGTCGGTGACCTTGCCGCCCTTGACCGCGGCGCTGCTGCTCAATCCGTAACTAAGGATTCAAGAGGCGCATCGTCCACGGCGCCGCCGGCGAAACGCGCGAATATTCCTCGCGCTCATGCAGGCGATCGTCGCGGTTCTTCCACAGCTCGATCGTCGCCGGCGTGACGCGATAGCCGGTCCAATGCGGCGGCCGCGGCACCGGCCCGCCGGCGAAGCGCGCGGTCTCCTCGGCGAGACGCGCCTCGAGCGCAGCGCGCGAGACCAAAGTGTCCGACTGATCGGAAGCCCACGCGCCGAGCTGCGATCCGCGCGCGCGCGTCGCGAAATAGGCGTCGGCCTCGGCGTCGGAGACGCGCGCCGCCGTGCCCTCGACGCGCACCTGCCAGCCGATGTGCGGCCACCACATGGCGAAGGCGACGCGCGCATCGCCGTCGAGCTCGCGGCCCTTGCGCGAGCGCGTGTTGGTGTAGAAGACGAAGCCGCCGGCGTCGATGCCCTTGAGCAGCACCACGCGCGCCGAGGGACGGCCGTCGGCGCCGACGGTGGCGAGGGTCATCGCGGTGGGATCGTGGCAGGGCGCTACGCGCGCTTGCGCGAAGAGCTCGGCGAACCGATCGATTGGATCCATGCCGACGGAGTAGCACGTTTGCGCACGGCGATCAGCCCGAGCGCGATCCACCACGCCGGCAGCGACGAGGACGCCGTCGCGCCGCCGATGGTGCCGGCGATCGAGCAACCGCCGTGCATCGCGCCCGGATTGGTCGCGCCGTTGCCGCCGCCGTTCGCGCCGCCGCCGCCGCTGCCGCCGCTACCACCGCCGCCGCTGCCGCCGCTACCACCGCCACCGCCGCCGACCGGCACGCCCGCGAAAAATTGCCACGCCAGGAGGCTCGCGTTCGGCCCTTGCGAATCGGTATACGAGCCCGACGCATCGCCGCCCGACCACGCGTGCCCCATGCCGTCGACGGCGACCTTGGTGACCAAGCTGCCCCAGCTCGTCGTCGTGTAGCTGTGCCCGCCCGCGACCTGCCCCATCGTCGTCGAGTCGGGCATCGCCGGCACGTTGGCGCCGAGCGTGGTGTCGGTGTCGAGCCACTGCGTCGCCACCTGGTCGTCGTTGACCGGCGCCACCACCGCGTCGGAGGTGCCGTAGACGACGAGCGCGCGCACCGGCCGCGCCGCGCTCATCATCGCCGTCGCCGCCAGCATCGCTTGCGTCGCCGGGTCGGGGCCGCCGTCGAGCTCGGCGGTCGACGCCGCGCCGAGGCTCGTGGCCGCCGCGTACTCGAGCCCGGCGCCGACGGTGATCGCGGAGAAGCGGTCGGGATAAGTGGCGCCGAGGATGACGCTCATCGCCGCGCCCGCCGACAAGCCCGCGACGTAGGTGCGCGTGCCGTCAACGGCGTAGGAGGCGGCGACGTGATCGATGATCGAGACCAGCGCCGCCGGCTCGCCGCTGCCGCGCTGCTGGTGCGCGGAGTCGAACCACTGCCAGCACTTGAGCGACTGCGCCGAGGTTGGCTCGTCGGGATAGAGCGCGAAGAAATTGTTGGCCTCGGCGACGACGTTCATCTGCGTGCCGGTGGCGAACGAGTCGGGATCTTGCGTGCAGCCGTGCAGCATGAGGACGAGCGGCAGCGGCGCGCTCGAATACGAGGACGGCACGTAGAGCTTGTAGTCGTGGCCGGCGAAGTTGTCGCTGAGGAATTGGCCGTCGGCGAAGGCGCGCGGCGCGGCGAGACACAGCGCCAGGCCGAGCAGCGTCCCGGCCGCGCCGCGACCGCGACCGCGACGAAAGCCGCCGCGACGGCGACGAAGGGCGAGCGCGAGCACGACGAGGACGATCGGCAATCCGCCACCGACTGCCGCGCCGCCGAGCGCCGAGCAGCCGCCGTTGCCGTTGCCTTTGCCGCCGCTGGCGCCGTTGCCGCCGCTGCCGGGCGTGACCCAGCCGCCGCTGCCCGGCGTCACCCACGCGCCGCCGTCGGGCCACGGGCTCACGCCGCCGCTGCCGCCGCTTCCACCCGCGCCACCGTCGCTGCCGCCGCCGCTGCCGCCGCTTCCGCCCGCGCCGCCGTCCGCCGTCGACGCCGGCGACGTCAGGCCCCAGTCGGCGGCGACGATCGCCGAGCTGCACACGCCGACGTCGTTGAAGTATTGCGCGGCGGCGCCGCAGCCGTTCTTCGGATCGACCGGGACGCCGTGGTCCATGTTGGCGACCTTGAGCACCTCGACGACGGGCACGCCATTCGAATCGGCGTAGATGTCGCGCGACACGTTCGCCGCCACCGAGTCGCTCTTGGTCGGTGTCTGCGCGATCCCGTGCACGTCGGTCCACTGCTTCATGAGCTCGGTCTGGTTGTTGGGGCTGACCACGCTGTCGCTCGTCCCCTGCCAGATGGCGATGCGCGGCCACGGCCCGCTGAATCCGGGATAGGCGCTGCGCACGAGATCGCCCCATTGCTGCGGCGTCTTCGGCGTCCCCGGATTCATGCACGTCGTCACCTGGTTCTTGTTGATCGTGCAGTAATAGGGAATTCCCGCGAAGCTCGCGCCCGCCGCGAACACGTCGGGCCATACCGCGAGCATGAGCGCCGTCTGCGCCGCGCCGCCCGAAAGCCCGGTGATGAACACGCGTTTGCCGTCGATGGAGTAGTCCGCCTTCATCTGGTCGATCATCTGCTTCATCGACTCGTTCTCGCCCATCGCCCGCGTCAGGTTCGCCGGATCGTTGTCGCCGGTAATCAGATTCGTGTTATTTCCGGCCCAATTGAAACAGGTCAACGCGTTATTCGTGCTCGTCTGCTCGGGATAGAGAACGTAGAACTTGTATTGATCGGCGAGCGTGTTCCAGCCCGCCTTCACGTAATCGGCCGCCTGCTGCGTGCACGCGTGCAGCGCCAGCACCAGCGGCGCATTCTGCGGCATCCCCGCCGGCACGTACTTCCACATGCGCAGCCCGCCCGGATTGGAGCCGAAGCTCGTGACCTGCACCAGCGTCGACTGCGCGCGTGCCGGTGACGACGCCGCGCTCAGCGCCGCGACGAGGAGGAGCGTGGTCGTTTTCATGGGGCCTCCTTCAAGAACTCGAGCAGCGCCGCGTCGAACTCGGCGGGCCGCTCGAACTGGACCATGTGGCCGGCGCGCGGAATCATCACCAACCGCCCCCGCGGCAGCCGCCGCGTCCCCTCTTCGGCGACCGCCAGCGTCGTGCCACCGTGCAACACCGGATTCGGAATCAGCCCGTCGTCCTCGCCGAAGACGACCAGCGCCGGAACCTTGATCGCGCTCAGCCGATCGATCACCGGCTCGTGCACCATCGCGTAGACCGAGCGCGCGACCGCGTAGGTGTAGGCCTCGAAGTCGGGCCCGCCGACGACGCGCAGTCGATCGTCGACCATGAAGCGCGCCTCGGGCGGCATGGCGTAGAAGTTGGCCGCGACGTTGGCGTAGATCGCCTCGGCCGGCGTGCGCGCGACGTAGTCCTTGTCGACCGCCTCGGCCAGCCACGCGCCTTCGCCGCGGCCGAAGCGCTCGAAGCCGGCCGGCGCCACCAGCACCAGCCGCTCGGCCTTGCCGGGAAACTTGAGCGCGTGCGTGAGCGCGATCTGCCCGCCCATCGAGTGGCCGACCAGCACCACGTGCTTGAGGCCGAGCGCGTCGATCACGCCGTCGACGACGCGGGCGTAGAACGCCATCGAGTACTCGAAGTTCGCCTTGGCCGACTTGCCGTAACCGGGCAGGTCGATGGCGACCACGCGATGCTCGGCGGCGAGCGCGTCGACGTTGCGCTCCCACACCGGCATGTAGCTGCCGAGCCCGTGGATGAGCAAGAGAGCCGGCTCGCCGACGCCGACGTCGCTGAACGCGACCTCCACGCCGTCGACCACGACGTGCGACACCGGCATCGGATACGACAGCTTCTTGAACGACGCCGGTTGCGGCATTGTGCAATTGCACAATAAAATTGTGCATACGCACAATAACTTTTTACAAATATTGTGCGGACGCATCAAAACATCAACCATTTCAGGGCGAGGAAGGTGGTCCACGGATCGCGCGGACGGCCGCCGCCTGCCGCCGCCGCCGCCGGGTTCGTGGTCAGCGACGCGGCCTGCTCGCGCGCGCTGTCGTAGAAGTCGCCGAGGTGCAGATAGGCCGCGTGCAGCTCGATCGAGAGGAAGACGCGAATGCGATAGGCGAGCATGCCGTTGCCCTCGATGCCGATGAGGTGGCCGCCGCCGGGCGGCGCGACGTTCGACGAGCCGACGGCGCCGCCGAGCTTGGCGGTGAAACGGTTGCGCCAGAAGTCGTAGCTGGCGTTGAGCGTGAACGCGGTCAGGCCGTAGCCCTGGTTCGACAGATCGGGGACCGCCGAGTAGTAGCGGTTGACGACGTTCGAATGCGGCATGAGGAGGTACGCGCCCGACGTGGTGAAGACACCGCCGGGCGCGCCGTAGGTGTTGCCGGTGATGACGCCTGTATAGCGGCCGTCGCTGATGCCGTTGGCGTCGCCCGACGAGTAGATGAGCTCGGCGGTGACGATGTCGTTGCGCGTGTTGCCGTAGCGGAATCCGACGCGCGCGTCGGCGGCGATGCCGAGCACGTCGGCGACTTTGGTATAGGTGCCCGTCGGCTGCAGCGTCGAGACCTGGCCGAGGCTGGCGACGGCGAACATGCTGCCGCCGAAGCGGCCGGCCGTGAACTCGGGGTTGTACGAGCTGTCGACGCCGAGCCAGGCGAAGTTGGCGTGGTACTTGACGCCGTTGAGCGGAAAACGAAAGACGCCGTTGTAATCGGCGAGCGTCGAGTCGGGCCCTTGTCCGAGCACGCTGACGCCGCCGGCGCCGGCCGAGGTGTCGCGCAGGTAGCGCACGCTGCCGCCGACGTGCCAGCCGTCGCGGATGTCGCGGTCGGTGAGCGCCTCGAAGAGCAGCACGTGATCGTCGGTCTGGATCTGATTGTGGTAGAGGTCGTACGCGCCGAAGCGAAACAGCTGTCCGCGCGCGCTGCCGTGCACGCTGATGCCGACGGCGTCGGTGCCCCAGAACGCGAGCCGCTCGCCGGAGAGCGACATCGTCGAGAAGAAGGTGCGGTAGGGATCGCGGACGTTGTCCCACAGGCGCTGGAGGCCAATGTCGACGTGCCAGCGCTTGGTCAGATCGATCTCGACCTCGACGTTCTGCGTCTCGAGGTTGACCGAGTCGCCGGAGAGCGCGCCGCCGAAGTTGCCGCCCGTCGAGTACGAGCTGTCGCCCCAGGTCCAGTTGAGCTCGAAGCTGAGGCGCAGGCGCGCCATGCGATCGAGGACCTTGGGCTCGAAGACGACGAACGGGATCAGGCGCTGCTCGACGAGCCAGCTGGTGCCTTGCGCGGTGGTCGTGGTGTTGGGGCCGAAGAGGCGGCCGACGACGCGGCCCTGGAGCAGATCGTTGGTCGGCGAGACGTTGGTGACTTCGGCGCGCGAGATGAAATAGGCGAGAAAGCGCAGCTGGCTGTCGTCGCCGTTGGGCAGCTCGTCGGGCGTGGTGCGGCCGAGCGAGTCGCGATCGGGATCGATGTCGGCGCGCGCCGGCGACGGCAACGACGCGAGCGACGCGACGATGACGAGCGCGCCTATGCAACGGCGACGACGCATCTAGTGGCGCGAATATTTCTGGATGAGCGTCGCGATCTGATCGCCGTTGTAGATCGTCGATCCGAACCCTTTGTCGGGCTCGGGCGGGGTGAGGCCGTTGGTCGGCTGCGTCTGCACCACCTCGTACTGCATGCGCGCGGGCGATTGCGTGGCGTCGACCTGGTACATGCCCTCGGCCTGCGCCGTCGACGGCGTGATCTGCGAGCAGCGGATCTGCCAGATGGTGCCGACGCCCGAGTTCATGATCTGGTAGGTGCCGGAGTAGTCGATCTCCTTGTTCGACGTGTCGATGCTGACGACGCTATAGGTGCCGTCGTTGTTGAAGGTCGCGGTGATCTTGGCGTCGTTGAAGGGCG
>DASXOU010000067.1:0-5553 GCA_036494045.1 Polyangia bacterium
CGGAATGGCGACACCCCGGCCGCGCTTTAGCGCGGACGGCCGGTCAGTGCGCGCTGGCACCGACCTGCGAGGCGAGCAACGATCTCCCTCGGTCCTCTGAGGGCTTTGTCACGGCACGGTTGGTATCCCCCTCACGCTACGGCCGGCTCATGGCGCAGAGTCCCACAAATTCTGCCGGACGCCGGCGGACGATCACGGCGATCAGGCGCGTCGAAGCGCGTCTTCTTGGCGCGTCACTTCCGCGAAGCCGAGCTCGTCGCGCAGCCGCCGCGTGTCGACGGCGAGATCGGGGAAGCCGGGGTGCGGATCGCGCAGCGGCGACGGCAAATCCTCGTCGGCAATGTCGACGATCGTGCCACGCCAGTCGAGCGCCGCGACCAATTGCGCCGCTCGCTCGCGCTGGGTCGGCGTGTCGCGTTCGCCGAGGTTGTAGACGCGGCCGGCGGCGCGGGCGTCGGTCGCGGCCAACGCGATCGCCGCGGCCACGTCGTCGACGAAGCCGTGGGTCCAGCGCCAGCGGCCTTGCCGCACGCCGACCGGTAGCTCGTCGTGCGCGCGGATCCACTCGATCCAGCGGGCGAACGGGCGATCGCGCGCGGCGGCGCCATAGACCTTGGGCAGCCGCAGGATCGTGGCGCGCGCATCGGCGTCGCAGATCGCGCGCTCGACGAGGATCTTGTCGTAATCGACGAGCGGGCCCCACGGGCCGTCGACGCGGCGGCCGTATGGGTACACGGTCGCGCGCAAGGGCGCGTCTTCGTCGAGGAGGGGCGCATGCGTCGTCGGCGCCGCGCCAGCCTTCGACGGCGGCGCGCGCATCGGCTTCGTTGAGCAGCATGAAGTGCACGACCACGTCGGGCGCGAAAAGCGCGTCGGCGCGCGCGCGGCCGAACGCGTCGACCTCCTGGCCGGCGGCGGCGAGCGCGCACGCCGTCGGCGGGCCGATGAAGCCGGTGCCACCGACGAGCGCGATCTTCAAGGCTACCGCCTACAGCTGCGCGAGCGCTTCGCCGATGCGGCGGACGCCTTCGGTGACGTTGGCCATCGAGGTCGCGTACGACAGGCGGATGAAGCCGGGCGCGAAGAAGCCCGAGCCGGGCACGACCGCGACGCGGCCCTTTTCCAGGATGTGCTCGGCGAGCGCGAGGTCGTCTTTGACCTTGCCGCCAACGTAGGCGCTGACGTCGGGGAAGCAGTAGAAGGCGCCGCACGGCTCGTGCAGCTCGACCTTGGGGATCGCGCGCAGGGCGTCGACCATCGCGCGGCGCCGCTTGTCGAACTCGGCATGCATCGCGGTCACCGACTCTTGCGGGCCGGTGAGTGCCGCCAGCGCCGCTGCTTGCGCGACCGCCGCCGGGTTGGTCGTCGACTGCCCTTGCAGCGTGTCCATCGCCTTGACCAGCGCCGTCGGGCCGGCGCAAAAGCCGATGCGCCAGCCCGTCATCGCGTACGACTTCGAGACGCCGTCGACGAGGATCACGCGATCGGCTACGTCGGGCGCGACGCGGCACAACGACAGCCACGCGATGTCGTAGGTCAGGCGGCGATAGATGTCGTCGGTGACGACGCAGACTTCCTTGTTCTCGCGCAGCACGCGCGCGACCGCTTCCAGCGAATTGCCATCGTAGACGGCGCCGGTCGGGTTGCACGGCGAGTTGAGCACGATGAGCCGCGTCTTCGGCGTCACCGCGCGCGCCAGCGACTCGTAGTGCAGCTGATAGCCATCGTCGGGCACGGTGTCGACGAGGACCGGCTTGCCGCCGGCCATGGCCACGATCTCGGGATAGGAAACCCAGCACGGCGAGGGCACGATCACTTCGTCGCCGTCGTCGAGGAGCGCCATGAACAAGTTGAACAAGGAGTGCTTGGCGCCGACCGAGACGATGACGTTCTCGGCGGCCCATTTCGTGCCGTGCGCGGCGTTGAGCTCGGCGGCGGCGGCGGCGCGCAGCTCGGCCGTGCCGCTGACTGCCGTGTACTTGCCGACGCCCTTCTTCAACGCGGCGACGGCGGCTTCCTTGATGTGATCGGGCGTGTCGAAGTCCGGCTCACCGACGCCGAACGCGATGACGTCGACGCCCTGCGCCCTCAGCTTGTTCGCCTTGGCGCTGACTGCGAGAGTGAGCGACGGTTGCATCCTCGTGACCCGCGACGCGATCTTCATGTTTTCTCCCCAGGCGCTCATGGAGCGCTTTCTCGACGAGCGGCGGCACCAGGCCGGTGACCTTGCCGCCGAACTGCGCGACCTCCTTGACCAGCGACGAGCTGACGTAGAAATCCTTTTCGCTCGTCATGAGGAAGATGGTGTCGATGCCCTTGCCGAGCCGGCGGTTCATGTGCGCGAGCTGAAACTCGTACTCGAAATCGGCGAGCGCGCGCAATCCGCGCACGACGATGTTGGCGCCGCGCTTCTGCACGTACTCGACGAGGAGGCCCTCGAACGCGTCGACCTCTACGCGGCGCGCGTCGGCGGCCGAGAGCGCGGTCAAGATATGCTGCTTGCGCTCGGCGACGGTGAACAGCGGATCCTTGCGGACATTGTTGGCGATCGCCACGACCACTTTGTCGAACATCTGCAGCGCGCGCTGCACGATGTCGATGTGCCCGTTGGTGATCGGGTCGAACGAGCCCGGGTAGATGGCGATGCGCTGATCAGCCGGCATTCGGTTGCCCCTGGTGTCGATAGAACGACACTGCCGTTTGACCGTAACGTCGTCGGTCGAAAAGCGCCAGCGTCGCGTATTGATCGTCGGGCGCGCTCTTCCACTCGTGCTCGGCGACGGCGACGCCGGTCGGGTCGAGGAGCCCCTTTTTGGCGACGAGCTCGAGCGCCTTTCCGAGCTCGCCGGTGCGATGCGACTCGTACGGCGGATCGAGAAAGATCCAGCCGAAGACACCCGATGATTCTTTGGCGAGCCAGCGCACCACCGGCATGCAGCGAACTTCCGCCGGCAGGCCGAGCGCGCTCGCGTTCGCGCGCACGAGGTCGCAAGCGTCACCATCGGCGTCGACGAAGAGCGCGCGGCCGGCGCCACGCGACAGCGCCTCGAGGCCGAGCGCGCCCGAGCCGGCGTAGAGATCGAGCACTTGCGCCGGCGCGTCCGGACCATCGGGGATGTTGCCGAGGATGTTGAAGATCGCTTCGCGCACTTTGTCCGACGTCGGCCGGGTCCCCTCGCCGCGGGGCGCTTTGAGCGTCCGCCCGCCGACGCGGCCGCCGATGATGCGCATGAGCGGCTTATAGCACGCCAAACCGGTCGATTCGTGTACAATGCGGGTTCGATGGCGCAGCGGAACCTCTCTCGCGCCCTCGTCGACAACTGCGTAGAAGCGGGGCGGGGGGATCAGGCGGCGATTCGCGAACCGAAGCGGGTGTGGACCTACGCCCGGCTCGCGGACGAAATGGTGCGCGCGGCGGCGGCGCTGCGCGAGCTCGGCGTGGCGCCCGGCGATCGGGTGGCGCTGCTCATGCACGATTCGGCGGAGCTGGCCGCGGTGTTCCTCGGCGCGGTGCGCATCGGCGCGGTGCCGGTGCCGCTCAACGTGCTCTTGCGTCCGCTCGAGCTGCGCACGCTGCTGCAACATTGTGAAGCGGTCGAGGTGATCGCGGCGGGCGATCTCGCCGACGGCGTCGAGCAGGTGCGCGGCGAGCTGCCGATGCTGCGCCACTTGTGCTCGGTCGGCGGCGCGCATCCGGGGCAGATCGATTTCGCCGCGCGCTGCAGCGACGTCGAGCCGTGGACGCCGGCGCACGATCCCGAGGACGGCGCGCCCGCGTTCATCTTGTATTCGGGCGCGCCCGGCGATGCGCCGCACGCGACGCCGCACGATCACGCGGCGCCGCGCCATGCGTTCGCGGCGTACGCGCAGCACGTGCTCGGCATCGACGCCAACGATCGCGTGCTCTCGACGACCAAGCTGTCGACGGCGTACGGGCTCGGCGTGGGCCTTCTGTTTCCGCTGATGGCGGGCGCGGCGACGTTCCTTTTGCCGTCGCGAGCGCGGCCGCGCACGCTGTTCGAGATGATGACGGCGTTCGCGCCGACGCTCTTCGCCGCCACGCCGTCGTTGTACGCGCAGCTGGCGCACGATTACGCGGAGCTGCCGTCGCCGCGGCCGAAGCTGATGGGCACGGTGCGCCACGCGATCTCGGGCGGCGAGACGCTGCCGATGGCGGTGGAGAAGCGCGTCCACGAATTGTTCGGCGTCGAGCTCTTGCACGGATTCGGCATCACCGAGGCGTTGTCGTTCGTGCTGTCGAATACGCCGACGGCGCGGCGGCCGCTGTCGGTCGGTCAGCCGCTGCCGGGGATCGAGGCGCGCGTGCTCGACGACCTCGGCAATCCGGTGGCGCCCAAGGAGATCGGCGCGCTCGAGGTGCGCGGGCCGACGTTCGCCGGTCCGTTGCGCTCGGGCGATCGCTTTCTCGTCGACGACGACGGGTATTACTTCTACTGTGGGCGGGCCGACGATCTGTTCAAGGTGTCGGGGCGCTGGATCGCGCCGGGCGAGGTCGAGCGCGCGCTCTTGTTGCATCCGGCGGTGTGGGAGTGCGCGGTCGTCGAAGATCGTGACGACGACGGGCTGCCGCAGCCGCACGCGTTCGTGGTCGCCAACGTCGGGCACTCGCCGTCCGACGAGCTGGCGCATGAGCTCATGCGCTTCGTGAAGGACGAGATCGCGCCTTACAAATATCCGCGGCAGGTGTCGTTCGTCGACGCGTTGCCGCGCGCGCCCGACGGCAAAGTGCAGCGCTGGAAGCTGCGCGGCGCCGTCTAGGATGACCTTGTCGACGCGGCAGCGCGCGTTCGCCCTGGCGGCGGCGCGCGCGCTCGGCCGCGATGCCGGCAAGTTCTGCGCGCGGCAGGCGATGGCGTCCGGCGACGAGCTCGCGCGCAACGCGGCCGCGCTCGGCGGCGCGGCGCAGCAGCGACGGGAAGCGGAGACGCTGGCGCGGCCGCAGCCGTCGGGGATCGATCGCGTCGATCGCTCGTGGTACGTCGCGCCGCCGGCGCGCACGCGACGCGACGACGCGGCGGCGCATCTTCGGCGCGCCGCCTACGGCCATCTGGTGTCGATGGACGAAGCCGGCGCCGGCGTGTTGTCGAGCCGCGCGCCCGACGAGATCGAGCGCGTCTTGTGCGCGCTCGGCCGCCGTCGCGTGGCGCTGGCGTTCGTCGGCGCGCCACGTGCCGGGCTGGCGCAACTGTGCGCGCGCCTCGGCGAGCCGCACGCCACGCAGCTCGTCGAGGAGGTGCGCGCGCTCAAGAGCTCGTCGCTGCCGCCCGACGCGGCGAAAGCGGCGCAGCGCGCGGTTTACGTGCTGCTCGGGCGCGCGGGCGAAAGCCTGGAAGCGGGCAAGGCGCTCTTCTTTCGCGTCGGCGCCGCGTGGCTCGCGCCCGCGCTCGCCCGCGACGGCGACGAGCTCATGCGCGCGGCGCCGCGGCTGCCACGCGCGCTCGGCCAGCTGCTCCTCGACGAGGGCGACGCCGTGAGCTCGGACGCGGAGCGGACGGCCGCGCTCTCACTTCTGGCCAACGGCGCGCTGCGGGT
>DASXOU010000068.1:0-6729 GCA_036494045.1 Polyangia bacterium
GCGATCCCGATCTGCCGACGCCGGCGCACATCGTCGCGGCGATGCAGAAGGCGGCGGCGGAGCCGCGCTACCATCGCTATCCCTCGTACGAGGGCATGAAGGAGTTTCGCGAGGCAGCAGTCGGTTGGTATCAGCGCCGCTTCGGCGTCGCGCTCGATGCGCAGAACGAGTGCTGCGCGCTCATCGGATCGAAAGAGGGGATCGCGCATTTTCCGGTCGCGTTCGTCGATCCGGGCGATATCGTGTTGGTTCCCGATCCGGGATATCCGGTATATGCGACCTGGACGCGATTCGTCGGCGGCGAGGTTCACTATATGCCGCTGCGACGGGAAAACGGGTTTTTGCCCGATTTGAGCGCGATTCCTGCCGATATCGCGAAACGCGCGAAAATGATGTGGGTCAATTATCCGAATAATCCGACCGCGGCATTGGCGACGCGCGATTTCTACGCGCGCGTGGTCGAGTTTGCCGCGAAAAATAATATTATCGTCGCCAGCGACGTCGCGTATTCCGAGCTGTTCTTCGAAGGCGAGCCGCCGATCTCATTCCTCGAGACGCCGGGCGCCAAGGACGTGGGCATCGAGTTTCAGTCGCTGTCGAAGACCTACAACATGACGGGCTGGCGCATCGGCTTCGCGGTGGGCAACGCGGCGCTCGTCGGCGGGCTCGGCAAGGTCAAGACCAATACCGACTCGGGCGCGTTCGAGGCGGTGCAGGCGGCGGCGGTGGCGGCGTTGTCGTCGTCGTCGGACGAGTCGGTCGGCAAGATGCGCGCGATCTATAAGGAGCGGCGCGAGGTCTTGTGCGGCGGATTGTCGCGTGCGGGGTTCGAGGTGCTGGTGCCGAAGGCGACGTTCTACGTGCTCGTCGTGTGCCCCAAGGGGCTTTCGTCGACGGAGTTCGTGTCGCGCCTGCTCGACGCCGGCGTGGTGTCGACGCCGGCGACCGGCTTCGGCGCCTGTGGCGAGGGCTACGTGCGGCTGACGCTGTGCGCGGACAAGGCGCGGCTCGCCGAAGCGGCCGAGAGGGTCCAACGCGCGCGCGTCTAGCGGCCGCGCCGTTCGCGGTCGCGGCGTTCTCGTTCGCGGTCGCGATCGCGATCGCCGGCTGCGCGCACCCGCCGCCGACGGCGAACAAGCCGCCGCCGATCGTAGAAGCGCCGCGCAAAGCCGCCGTCGTCGCGCCGGCTACGGGGCCGCTGCACGACATCGTCATTCGCGGCGGTACCGTGTACGACGGCTCGGGCGCGGCGCCCTTCGTCGGCGACGTCGCCATCGACGGCGATTCGATCGCGGAGGTCGGCCCGCTGCTCCTCGGCAAGACCATCGTCGAGGCGCACGGGCTCGCGGTCGCGCCCGGCTTCGTGAACATGCTCTCGCACGCGCTCGATTCGCTCGCTTTCGACGGGCGCGGCGAATCGGATCTGCGCCAGGGCGTCACGCTCGAGGTCTTCGGCGAGACCTCGGCGCAGCCGTTCGGGCAAAAGATGCAGGCGCTCGCCGACCAGGGCATCGCGCTCAACATCGCCGGGCTCGTCGCCACCTCGGCGGCGCGCGGGCAATCGATGTCGGCGCGCGCGCGCCATCCGTCGCCGGCGGAGCTCGAGCGCATGCGCGCGTACGTGGCGCGCGCGATGGACGAAGGCGCGCTCGGCCTGACGTCGGCGCTCATCTACACGCCCGACGAAGCCTTCAGCACCGATGAGCTGGTGGCGCTGGCGTCGGTGGCGGGCGAAAAAGGCGGGCTCTACGCCGCGCACATGCGCAACGAAGGCGCGCGGCTCACAGAAGCGATCGACGAGATGATCGAGATCGGCCGCCGCGCCCACGTCCCCGTCGAGATCTATCACTTCAAGCAGGCGGGCAAGGCCAACTGGGGCAAGCTCGACGACGCCGTCCATCGCGTGGAAGCCGCGCGCCAAAGCGGCGTCGACATCGCGGCGGACATGTACACCTACGACGCGGCGTCGACGGGGCTCGACGCGGCGATGCCGCCGTGGATACGCGAAGGCGGCACCGACGCGTGGATCAAGAGGCTCAAGAATCCGAGCGATCGTGCGCGCTGCGCCCACGACATGGAGGACGCGGGCGCGACCTGGGAGAACTTCTTCGCCGGCGCCGGCGCCGACGGCATGCTGCTGACGATGTTCCACACGCGCGCGCTCCAGCCTCTCGTCGGCAAGACGCTCGCCGACGTGGCGCGCGCGCGCGGGAAATCGGCGGCCGAGACGGCGATGGACCTCGTCGTCGAAGACGGCTCGCGCGCGCAGGTGATCTATTTTCTGATGTCCGACGACAACGTGCGTCGCGAAGTCGCCCTGCCGTGGATGTCGTTCGGGTCGGACTCCGACACGCGCGCCGTCGACACCGCCAAGGGCGCGGTCCATCCGCGCGCCTACGGCAACTTTGCGCGCCTCGTCGGCCGCTTCGTGCGCGACGAGCACGCGGCGCCACTGGCCGACGTCATCCGCCGGCTCACGTCGTTTCCCGCGTCACGCTTGCATCTCGAACGGCGCGGCACGCTCGCGCCCGGCAGCTTCGCCGACGTCGTCGTCTTCGACGCGGCCAAGATAGCGGACCACGCGACCTACGAGAAGCCGCATCAATATTCGACCGGCGTCGTCGACGTCTTCGTCAACGGCGCGCCCGTGCTCGTCGACGGCGTGATGACCGCGACGCGCCCGGGCCGCTTCATTCGCCGGCGAGCACCTTCAGCACCATGATGCCGACGACGCCGGCGAGCAGCCCGAAGGTGGCGCGCCGCTCGTTGCCGTGGCTGTGCGACTCGGGAATGATCTCGTTGCACGCGAGGTAGATGAGCGCGCCGGCGCCGACCGCGAGCATGAACGGCAGCGCGCCGGCGACATGGCGCGCGACATGGAACCCGATGACGGCAGCGATGGGCACGGCCATGCCGGTCGCGGTGACGAGCGCGATCAGCCGCGCGCGTCCGAGCCCGCCGCGCTTGAGCGGCGCCGCCATCACCGCGCCTTCAATCGCGTTCTGCAGGCCGACGGCGACCGCGAGCATGACGCCGAGCGGCACCGCGCCGGTGTCGCCGAAGGCGGCGCCGATGGCGAATCCTTCGGGCAGGCGATGCAGCGCCATCGCGCCCACGATCATGATCCCCTGGTGGCGCGCGCGATCGTCGTGCGCGTGATCGTTCCCGTGCGCGTGATCGTGCGCGTGCCCATGCGCATGATCGTGAAGGTGCGCCTCGTGGCCGCCGGCGTGGATGTGCGGAATCATGCGATCCATGCCGAACAGGAGCGCCACGCCGCCGCAAAATCCGGCGAGCACGAGCGCGAACAAGGGCGCGTGCACCACGCCGCCGACGCGCACACCAACGAGCGCCTCGGGCAGAAGGCCGAGCGTCGCCGCGGCGAGCATGAGCCCGGCGCCGAGGCCGAGCATGGTGTCGTAGTGCGCGCGCGACAGCTCGCGGCTCACCAGGACCGGCAGCGCGCCGAGCGTCGTGGCGCAGCCGACGGTGAAAGCGATGGCGAGAAGTTGAAACATGGAACGCGCACTGTACCGAGCCGCGTGATAACGTCAAAGCGTGCGCTACTTCATCGGCCTCGGCGCCAACGTGGGCGACCGGCTGACGAACCTTCGCGAGGCGGTGCGGCGGCTCGAGGCGATCGGCACCATCGTCGCGCGCTCGCGGGTGTACGCCGCCTCCGCCGTCGGTGGGCCGCCGCAGGCGCCGTATCTCAACGCCGCGCTGGTGCTCGACTGCGACCTCGAGCCGTTGGCGCTGCTCCCGCGCATGCAGGAGATCGAGACGGCGCTCGGCCGCGACCGCGCCAACGAGGTGCGCTGGGGTCCGCGCACGCTCGACGCCGACATGCTGATGGCCGGCGCGCGCGGCGAAGTGATCGTCGACGAGCCGACGCTGCGGCTGCCGCATCCGCGCATGAAGGAGCGCGGCTTCGCGCTGGCGCCCTTGTGCGATCTCGACGCCACGCTGATGCACCCCGAGCTCGGGCGCACGCTCAAGGCGCTGATGTCGGCGGCGCACGCCGACGGGCAGGCGTGGGCGCCGACCGGCGACACGCTATAGTCTTGTCGTGCGGCTGACGCTGTCGGTTTCGGGCGCGACGCTGGCGGTCACGTTCGCCGGCGAGACGCTGGCGCGCAAGCACACGCTGCCGTACGACGCGGCGGCGACGGCGGAGACGGCGCGGCAGATCGTGGAAGTGCTGGCGCGCGGCAATCGCGCGCGCACGCTGTCGGAGAAGAACCTCGAGGATCTGAAGCATCACGGCGAGAAGCTGTGGCGCACGCTGATCCCCGCCGAGCTGCACGGCGAGCTCGCGCGCGGCGACTCGCTGTCGCTCGAGCTCGACGAGGCGCTGGTCGCGGTGCCGTGGGAGCTGATGTTCGACGGCGCGCAGTTCTGGTGCCGCCGCTTGTCGATTGGACGCATCGTGGCCACGCGGCAGCCGCGCCGCGGCGACGAGCGGCGCACCGTGGGCACGCCGATTCGCGTGCTGGTGATGGCCGCCGACGCCAAGGGCGACCTGCCCGAGGTGCGCGCCGAGGGCGAAGCGATCATCGACGAGCTCGAGAAGCACGCGACGGTCAAGGCGCGCCTGTCGACGGCGCCCGATCGCGCGTTCGCGCTGCGCTACTTGAAGGACTACGACATCGTGCACTTCGCCGGGCACGCCGATTACGTGGCGGCGGCGCCGGGCGAGAGCGGCTGGACGCTCGCCGACGGCAAGCTGACGGCCGACGAGATCGTCAAGCTCGGCGGCGGGCGGCCGATGCCGATGATCGTCGTCGGCAACGCCTGTCAGTCGGGGCACACGGCAGCGTGGGAGCCCGACGGCAAAGCCGACACGACCGAGGTGTTCGGGCTGGCCAACGCGTTTCTCACCGCCGGCGTGCGCCACTATGTCGGCACGCAGTGGGAGGTCGTCGACGGACAATCGGCGCTGTTCGCGGCCGAGCTCTATCGCCACCTCACCGACGGCAAGGCGATCGGCGCGGCGGTGCGCCACGCGCGCGCGGCGGTGGTCGAGCGGGCCGGCGAGACGGCGTTGGCGTGGGCGTCGTATGTCTTGTACGGCGATCCGGACGTGCGGCCGCTGCATCGGCCCGAGGCCAAAGAGAAGCTGTCGATCCCGTCGGGGCTCAAGATCGCGGCGCGCGCATCGGCGCCATGGAAGCGTCCGGCGCAAACGGGGGCACACGCGGCCGACACCATCGATCGCGTCGAGCGGCGCCTGCCGCCGTGGCTGGCGGCCGCGCTCGGCGGCGTCGCCGCGGGGCTCATCGGCGTGCTCGCCGCCGCCTGGCTGATGCATCGCAAGCCGGCGCCACCGACGGGACGGCCGGCGCTGAACGGCGTGGCGGTGCTGGCGATCTCGGTCGGCGAGTCGGCCGTCGATCAGGCGCGCGCGCGCGATCTCGAGGGCTGCCTGCCGATGCAGCTCTCCGAGGATCGCGTCGCCGTCGTCGCGCCGGAGAAGCTGATGACGCTGCAAGCGCAGACCAACGGCGCGTACGACGAGGCGCGGGCGCGCGCGCTCGGCCTCGCTGTCGGCGCGCGCTGGGTCGTCTACGGCAACGTCGCCAGCGGCACGGCCCACCTGTACGTCGCCACCGTGCTCGACGAGCGCACCGTCTACGCCGACAGCTTCCCGCTCGACGACGCCAAGGCGCGCTGCACCGCCTTCGCCGCCGCCGCCGCCGCGCGGTTGGCCACCGAGCCGCTCAAGGCGCAGTGACGGCGCGCCGGCCCCAGGCTTGGGTGACCACGAACGTGGTGGCGTAGGTCTCGGGATCGCGCGCCGCTTCGCCGCATTCGGCGACGGCGGCATCGAGATCGTCCGCGCTCATGATGCCACCATCGACGATGCGCGTGCGCAGCGACGCGGCGAACTGCGCCGGCAGCGCGAGATACGGATGGCCGCCCGGCAGCGCCAGCACCGCGGCGCGCGCGTCGACGTCGTGAAAGCCGGCCGCGCGCAGCATGCCGAAGATGCGACGCCCGACGTCGAAGTCGCCGCCACCCGCGGCGAAGGCCGCGGCGATCGCGCCGAGCAGCTGCGCCACGCGCGGCCGCTCCGGCCAATAGCGCCACGCCGCCGAATCGCCCTCCTCGATCGCGACGACGCCGCCCGGGCGCGTAAGGCGCGTCAACTCGGCGAGCAGCGCCGCCTCGCGCCCGAGCGGCGCGAACATGAAGCGCGCGTGCACCAGATCGAACGAGCCGTCCGGCAATCCAGTGGCGAACGCGTCGCCGGCGACGACGTCGACGTTGTCGAGCGCCTCGGCCGCGACGAGCTCGCGCGCCGCCGCGAGGAGGCGCTCGTCCCGATCGAGCCCGACCACGCGGCCGGCGCGACCGACGCGACGCGCGAGCGACGCGAGCACGCCGACCGCGCCGCAGCCGACGTCGAGGCAGCGCCAGCCGGCGCCGACGCCGATGCGATCGAACAGCGCCTCGGCCTCCGGCTCCCACACGCGCGCCTGCAGGCGCAGGCGATCGAGCTCGCTGGCCGCGTCGAGGAGATAGGCCGCGCTCACAGCTTGTTCTCGCGGCGGTGCAGCATGCGATCGATGTTCTGCCGATGCCGCCACAAGATGAGCACGAACATCACGCCGCCGAGCCACACGTACGGCCGCGGCTCGTGCAGTAGATACAGCGACGGCAGCAGCGACGCCGCGCCGACCAACGAGCCGAGCGATCCGAGCCGCGTGATCAAGACGACCAGCACGC
>DASXOU010000069.1:0-4878 GCA_036494045.1 Polyangia bacterium
GCTTCGACGGCTGGCGCCGCTGGTTCGTCGCCGCGGCCGAAGCGGCGATGGGCTGCGTCGACGACGACGGCGTCGCCGTCTTCTTCCAGAGTGACATTCGCCGCCACGGCGTGTGGATCGACAAGGGCGCGCTCGTCGCTGCCGCCGCGGTCGACGCGGGCATGACGCTCCTCTTCCACAAGATCGTGTGCCGCGTCCCGCCCGGCACCGCCACCTCGGGGCGCGCCAGCTACGGCCACCTCATCGGCTTTGGGCGCAGCGCGCGCCCTTCGCGACGCGCCACCGCCGACGTCTTGCCCGACGGCGGATTCCGGCCCGGGCCGCGCGCGATGGGCGTCAACGCCTGCATCGAAGCGTGCGAGGTCGTGCGCCGAGACACGCCGACCCGCACCGTGGTCGATCCCTTCTGCGGCTGGGGCACCGTGCTCGCCGTCGCCAACGCCGTCGGGCTCGACGCGATCGGGGTCGACTCCTCGGCGCGCATGTGCAAAAAAGCGCGCTCGCTCCAGCTCGATCTTGCCCGCGCAGGTGCGCCCGCCGAGCGCAGCGTGACGATCTGACGCTGCCGATCACTCGCGCCGTGTGTGCGCGCTGCCGCCGTCCCGAGGTGGTGTGCTACTGCGCGCAGCTCCCGCGGCTGCCGACGCGAACGCGCGTCCTGGTGCTGCAGCATCCGCGCGAGCGGCGCGTCGGCATCGGCACCGCGCGGATGGCGCAGCTGGCGCTGCCCAATTCGCTCCTGCACGTGGGAATCAATTTCGCCGACGACCCGGTCGTAAACGCGCTGCTTTCGGAATCGGCGCCGGCCTACCTTCTCTTTCCGGGCCCCGACGCGCGCGACGTGCGTGAGCTCGCGCTCGATCAGCCGATCACGCTCGTCGTCGTCGATGGCACCTGGTCGCAAGCGCGTACGCTCGTGCGTCTGAATCCGGCGCTGGCGGCGTTGCCGCGCATCGCGTTCACGCCAGGGCGCCGGAGCGCGTACGACCGCATCCGCCGCGAGCCGGCCGACTTCTGCGTGTCGACGATCGAGGCGCTCACCGAGGTGCTCAACGTGCTCGAGCCGGACGGCGCGCCGTTCGATCCGCTGCTCGTGCCCTTCCACGCGATGGTCGAGCGTCAAGAGCGCTTCGCCCTCGAAGTCGCCTCGAGCCGACACCAGCGACGGCCACGAACGCCGCGCGCGCGCGGGCCGACGCTGGCGATGCGCCTTGGCGCCGAGTGGCCGCGCCTCGTCTGCATTCAGGGCGAAGCCAACGGCTGGCCGGCGCGCGATCCGGTGCGCCACGAGCCTGAGATCGTCCACTTCGTCGCCTGCCGGCCGGCGACGGGTGAGCGCTACGAAGCCGTGGTGGCGCCGCGCCGTCCGCTCGCCCCGCTCACGCCGCAGCACATCGAGCTGCCCGCCGCGCGCCTCGCCGCCGGCGGCAGCGTCGAGTCGTGGCAGCGATCGTGGCAGGCGTTCTGCCCGCCCGACGCCGTCGTCGTCCAATGGGGAAGCTTCTACACCAGTCTCGCGACGACCGAAGGCTTGACGATTCCCCAGCGACGGTTCGATCTCCGCGGCGAGCTCACGCAGTCGTCGGTGCGCCCGCGCGGCGGCACCCTCGAAGATTGCGTGGCGCGTCTGCAGCTGTCGATCGAGCCGCTCGCGCTCGACGGCCGCGGAGGACGGCGCCTGGCCGCGCTCGTCGGCCTGGTCACGGAAATCGTGGAGGGTGCCTACTCGTCCGTGCTGCCGCCCGCGCCGGAGAAGTGATCCTCTTTGCGCCGGAAAAGCACGTTGAAGGTGGTCAGCGAGCCATAGCAACGCGTGATGTATTGCTGCAGGTGCACCTTCTCCTCGTCGCTGAGCTTGCCGTGCCCGTTGATCTGCTGCTCGAGCACACGCAGCCGATCGCGCACCATGACGATCTTGTGAAAGAAGACGTCGATCGGGATCTCCTTGGCGCCGAGCGCCGGATCGCGTGGCCAGATTTCGAGCTTGCCGCCGGTCCAGCGCGTGCCGAGCTCGACGGGCTCGTCGTCGGCGAGGATGGGGGTCAGCTCGTCCTTGACCGCGTTGCGCACGATGCGGTCGATCTTGTCGAGGTCGCCGAGATCAATGGGCATGACCGATCTATACTCCGAGCCCCGAGTCCGATGTACGCTCGTCGTCGGTGGCGCAACGCATGATCCTCGTCGTGGCGCTCGCCGTCGCCGGCTGCGGCAGCGGAAACGGCGGCAGCTGCAGCCTCTGGCCCGGCGACTGGACCGGACGCCTGACCTACGCCTGGACCGCGCCCGACGGCACGAGCGGCTCGTCCGACCTGCACGTCACCTTCACCATCAGCGGCTGCGGGCCGAGGTTCCCCGAGCTCAACCTCGTGCAGGGCAACGTGACCGCGCTCGCCGGCGACGTCGCCGGCCTCGGCGCTGCGCAGCTCACGCCCGATCCGCCGGTCTGCCCGCCAAGCGGCTGCGCCGGCGAGCTCCACGTGCCCATCGAGCTGCCGCCCGGCAGCGCCTACGCCGGCTGGGACTGGGGGCTGAACTTCACCGGCGGCAACGTCACGTCGGCGATGAGCACGCTCGTCTTCGACGCGACCGGCACGAGCATCACGTCGATGCCGAGCGACGCGACGTGGAAGGCGGCGCCCGACGACGCCTTGCGCGCAGGATTGCCGGCGGGCGCGACGCTGACCTATCCGTCGTACGAGCTATCGCATTAATCGGCAGCGCGTCAGATGCGCCACGAACAAAGGTATTCGCAGTGTGCATCGCCGCGTGCCCGGCACAGCGACTCTTTGATCCTCACGTCGATGCCGCCGCACAGCTCGATCGCCCGCTCGTGCCAGCCGACGACGGTCAGGCAGTCGTTGGCGGTCACATTCTCGGCGTCGAACGTCCTCAGCACTCCGCTCGTCGCTGACGAACGCTCGTAGGTGCGATGGCCCTTATTGTAATACTGTTTGTAGATCTGCGGCGCACACGACAACAGATGGTGCGGGTCGCCCATGCGGACGTAGGCTTTGTGCACGCCCGACAAGTTGGCATCCGCCGACGCACGGCCCATCTCGAGATACGCCTTGCGCGCGTCACCATGGCTCAGCACGCTGGCCGTGGCCGCGTCCAATCGCTGCGACATCTCGAACGAGTACCAGGACGTCGCTAGCACGAGCCCGGTCCACACGGCGCGATCCGCTTCGGGAAGCAGCGCCATGACTTCGTCGAACAGCCCCTTGTGCCGGAGCAGATCGAGCCGGGACCGCACGATGCTCCCTTTGACGTTGGCGTCACGATTGGGCACTCGTCCATTGTAGCTCCGATCGGCATCGACGTTTAGAATGCGCTCATGCCGTTATTGCATCGCGCGATCCTCGTCGTGATGATCGCATCCGGAGCGACTGCGCTCGCGCAGCCTTCGACAGCTGAGGGTCCGGCGGCCAAGCAATTCGCCGCGTGGCTGGCCGCGTTCAACAAAGGCGACCGTGCCGGGCTCCTCGCGTATCACCAGCAATCGTTTCCTTACGCGACGGCCAGTCACGACGTCGGCGATATCGACCGCGAAGCGGGGCTCCGCGCCGCGACGGGGGGCTTCGAAATCAAGAAGCCCGAAGCCGGGTCACCGACGCGCTATTCCGCCGTCCTCAAGGAACGGCACTCGCAGCAGTTCGCTCACGCGACCATGAACGTCGATGCGGCCGCGCCCCACCGCGTCGTGTCGTTCGAGATCCATCCCATCGAAACGCCGGACGAGTTTCTGACGCCCGCCGAGCGGCGCAGCGCCGCTTCATCCGCGCACGGAGCAGCGGATCTACCGGCGCGCATCGATCAGATCGTTGCCGACACGCTCGTCGACGGTCCAGGAGCCGGCGCAGCCGTGAAGGTGGTGCGCAAGGGCGAGGTCATCGTCGACAAGGGATACGGCAAGGCGGATCTGGAGCTGGACGTGCCGATGACCGAGAAGAACCTGTTCCGCATCGGATCGATCACCAAGCAGTTCACCGCCGCGGCGATCATGCGCCTCGTCGAGAAGGGTAAGCTCAAGCTCGACGAAGAGGTCGGCCGTCTTTTGCCCGACGCGCCACTACACGGCAAGAAGATCACCGTCGCGCAGCTTCTCACCCATACGTCGGGAATCAAGAACTACACCGAGCTGCCCGCGTGGAACAAAGCGATGCTGTTGCCATTGTCGCCGGCGCGCCTCTACGAGCTGCTCAAGGATCAGCCGCTCGATTTCGAGCCGGGACAGAAGTGGAGCTACAGCAACACGAACTATTATCTGCTCGGCGTCATCATCGAGAAGGTCAGCGGGCGCAAGTACCGCGACTTTTTGCGCGACGAGGTCACCGCCGCGCCGGCCTCGCGCACACGATCTACTGCGACGACGAGCCCCTCATCCCCGGACGAGCGCGCGGCTACAGCGCCGACGGGCCGCGCATGAAGAACGCCAAGGCGATCGACATGTCGGGCCCCTTCGCCGCCGGCGGTTTGTGCTCCACCGTCGACGATCTGGTCAAGTGGGCGCAAGCGCTCGCGAGCGGCAAGGTCGTGTCGGCTGCCTCCTACGCCAAGATGACCACAGCGGTGAAGCCCGCCGACGGCAGCGATCCGGGCTATGGCTTCGGCCTCGCGGTCAATCCGATACATGGCCATCGCGTGGTCACGCACAGTGGTGGCATCAACGGCTTCGGGTCGGACCTGATCAGTTTCCCCGACGACGGCGTCGTCATCGCCGTGCTCGCCAACAGTGACAATTCGGTCGGTTACGCCATCAGGCCCAAAATCGCCGCCGACATGCTCGGGCTGCCGCTGCCGCCCGCGCGCAACATCGTGCCGCTGGTCGACGCCGCCAAGTTCGTCGGCGTGTTCGATACCAAGTTCAAGAACGAGCTG